>NZ_RAWD01000158.1:0-21431 GCF_003612065.1 Corallococcus sp. CA047B | reverse complement strand
GGCCAGGGCAGGGGTGACGGATTTCCGAGGCGCGGGGGGCTCGGGTCTCGGCTTCAGGCTTCTTCTTCAGGCTTCTTCAGGGCGCTCGCCCCGGGGGAGGAAGCCGTACTTCTCCAGCTTGTAGTACAGCGCGGAGGTCTTGATGCCCAGCAGTCGGGCGGTCTCCGTCTTCACGCCGCCGGCCTTTTCGTAGGCGCGGGCGATGAGCTGGCGCTCCAGGTCCTCCAGGATTTCGGGCAGGGGGCGGTCGCCCTGGGGAACGGGCAGCCCGGCGTCCATGCGCGGCGTCTGGCCGGACAGGTGCGGGGGCAGGTCCGCGGGGGTGAGCCTTTCGCCCTCGGCGAAGACGAGCGACTGCTCCATCGCGTTCTCCAGCTCGCGCACATTGCCGGGCCACGCGTGGCGGGTGAGCGCGTGCAGCGTGGCGTCCTCGATGCCGGTGACGCGCCGGTTCACCCGGGGCGCGTGCTTGGCGACGAAGTGGCGCGCGAGCGCGGCGATGTCCTCGGGGCGCTCGCGCAGGGGCGGCAGGGTGAGCGGGACGATGTGCAGCCGGTAGTACAGGTCCTCGCGGAAGCGGCCCGCCTTCACCTCCGCCTGGAGGTCGCGGTGGGTGGCGCTCACCACGCGCACGTCCACCTTGAGGGTCTCTTCTCCGCCCACGCGCTGCAGCTCCTTCTCCTGGAGCACGCGCAAGAGCTTGGTCTGCACGGAGGAGGGAATCTCTCCAATCTCATCCAGGAAGAGGGTGCCGCCGTCGGCCAGCTCGAAGCGGCCGAGCTTGCGCTTCACCGCGCCGGTGAAGGAGCCGCGCTCGTGGCCGAACAGCTCGCTCTCCAGCAGGGTCTCCGCCAGGGCCGCGCAGTGCACCACGACGAAGGCCCCGTCGCGGCGGGGAGACTGCTGGTGGATCATCCGGGCGACCAGCTCCTTGCCGGTGCCGCTCTCGCCGCGCACGAGCACGGTGGCGTCGCTGGCGGCCACCTTGCGCACCTGTCCGAGCAGCTTCTGCATGGGCTCGCTGTCGCCCACGATGTCGCGGTGGGTGAGGGCGGCGTCGGCGTCGTGCGCGTCGGTGCGGGCGGTGAGGCGCTCCACCTGGCGGCGCGTGGCGGACAGCTCCAGGCCCTTGTCCACCTTGGCGCGCAGCACCTCCGGGGGGAAGGGCTTGGTGATGAAGTCGTAGGCGCCCTCCTGCATGGCCAGCACGGCGGTCTCGATGGTGCCGAAGGCCGTCACGACCATCACCACCGCGCCCGCGTCCAACTGCTTGAGGGCGCGCGTGACGGCGATGCCGTCCATGCCGTCCATCTTCAAGTCAGTGACGACCAGGTCGAAGGGAGCCTTCTTGTACGCCGCGAGCCCGTCCGCCCCGCTCTTCACCGCGGACACGGTGTGGCCGGAGCGGGTGAGGGTGACGGTCATGCCCTCGCGGAGGGTGTCGTGGTCGTCGATGACGAGGATGCGCGCCATGGCCTGCTCACCTGCTCGAAAGGTCCGCTGGAAGAAGGGGCACTGCCGGCGCGCTCCGGCGGGAGGGCGGGCCTGGGGGTGGCACCCTACACCGGACCGGGACGGCCGCACGTCCGTCGCGGTGAAAGCGCTGGCGTCCCCCTCGGGGCGTGTGGCTAAACCCTGGCGCATGGCCCCTGCTTCCAACGCCCTCGTCGAACTGCTCGCACGCCACGTCCCCCGGGACGACAAGGAGCGCGAGGACCTGTCGCGCATGCGCCTCTTCGCCACGTCGCTGGGGGAGCCCTTCTCGCGCGCGCAGGCCGAAGCGCACTTCACCGGCAGCGCGGTGGTGGTGGACCCCACGGGCGCGAAGGTGGCGCTCCTGCACCACGCGAAGCTGAAGCGCTGGTTGCAACCCGGAGGGCACGCGGAGGCGGGGGATGGCGGCGACATGGAAGCCACCGCCCTGCGCGAGGCCCGCGAGGAGACCGGGTGCCGCGTGCACCCGCACCCCAGCGCGCCGCGCCCGCTGGACGTGGACATCCACACCATTCCCGGGCGCAAGGACGAACCCGAACACCGTCACCTGGACGTGCGCTACCTCGTGGTGGCGGAGGATCCCGAAGCGCTCGCGCACGACCCCGCGGAGTCGTTTGGCATCCAGTGGCTCTCCTGGGACGAGGCGCTGGCGCGCGCGGATGAGGCGCCGCTGCGGCGCATGTTGCAGAAGGCGCGTGAGGCCGTGGGCGTTGGGGGAACGCCGTAGGCGAAAGGGTGTCCCGCCGGGAGGACGTGGCCCGATACGGCTCACGGATGTGCTGGGGCTGGGGACTGAAGGGGTCCGGCGTCGAGCGCAGGACGGGCCTCGCGGAGCACTTCACGGCCGCGCTCGTGCCTCCCCTGAATCCGGAGCGCAGGGCAGCGTGAGCGTGAAGACGGTGTCGCCCGGGGAGGAGCGCAGGGCGAGCTCGCCTCCGTGCGCGCGGACGATCTTCCGCGCGAGGGGCAGGCCCAGGCCGGTGCCCTGCTCTCGGGTGGTGAAGAAGGGCTCGAAGATGCGTTCGCGTTCGGCCTCGGGGACGCCAGGGCCGGAGTCCTGGACGTCGATGGCGTAGCCGCCGTCGCGGCGCTGTCCTCGGACCTTCACGTGGCTGCCGGAGGGCGCGGCCTGCACGGCGTTCTTCACCAGGTTCACGAGCGCGGCCGTGAGCAGGCTGCCGTCCGCCTCCAGGTGCGCGGGCGCGGCGTCCACGTCCAGGGTCACGCCCTTGCCACTGGCTTCCATGGCGAGCAGCTCGCAGGCGCTCGACACGAGGTCGGGGGCCTCCATGGGAGCGCGTGCCAGGGGTTGCTCGCGGGCGAAGGCGAGGAAGTCCTCGACGATGCGCTGGAGGTAGGCGACCTCGCGCTGGATGCGGTCCACGTGGCTGCCCGCGTCCGCGTGGGCGCCCGCGCGCAGGTCTTCCTGCAGGAGGCCGGAGAAGAGCGCGATGCCGCCCAGCGGATTGCGCACCTCGTGGGCCACGCCCGCGAGCATGAGCTTGAGCTGTCGGTCCCGGCTCTCCAGGGCGCCGCGCATGACCTCCAGCTCGCGCGCGAGCACGCCAATCTCCCGGGTGGGCTCCGGAGGCACGGGGGTGGTCAGGTCGCCCCGGCCGATCCGCAGCGCCGAGTCCATCAGCCGCCGCAACGGACGGGCCAGTCCCCGGGCGGTGAGCATGGCGATGAAGGCGAGCGCGACGAGCGCCACGACGCTGGCCATGACGAAGGTGCGCCACAGCCGGCGCAGCGGACCGAAGAAGGCCGCGCTGCCCTCCACGCCAATGGCGCCCACCACCTGTCCATCCTGGACCACGGGCGCGTAGCCCGTCTTGTAGAGCAGCCCGTCGGACCCGGTGAAGAGCACCTGGCTGGCGGCGCGCTTGCCGGCGAAGACGCGGGTCAATTCCAGACGGTCGCGCGCGAGCTCCGGCACCTCGGCGCCCACGGGCAGGTTGCCGCCCACGTCGGTGCGCACGCGACCCTGCGCGTCCACCGCGTACACGCGACGCACCCCGCTGGCGGTGCGCACGCCGTCGAGCAGTCGCACGAGGTTGCGCCAGGTGCGGGTGCCGGACACGTCGTCCCCGGGCTCGATGGTGAGCATGCGCTCGCCGCTGACCTGGCTGGCGGTGGCGGCGGCCAGCGCGGACAGGCTCGAGCCCAGCTCGTCCTCCAGGCTCGCGCGGGCGAGCGCGTACACGGAGGCTCCCGCCAGCGCGAGGAAGAGCAGGGTGGGCAGCAGGAACGCCACCAGCAGCCGTGCTGACAGCGAGCCCAGCGCGTCCCGCAGGCGGGAGGAAAGGGGGCGATGCGTCATCCGGGCGGCGCTCCTCGTGTCACGCATCAAACGGCATGCCCCGGGCCATGACCAGCACTCGTTCTGCGCGCACGGCGCTGAAAGACGCGGGGCCGGAGCGCTTCGGGAACCCGCGAGGGCACGGTGTTGTCTGAAGGCCCGGAGCCATTCAGGCCGCGCGGTGGACGGCGATGGTGTGGACGGTCTGACACGGAAGGCGTGGTGCCACACGTGTCGGGTGTGAACGGCTGGGAGCGCTCCTGACGCGTTGTCGCCGACGAGGCCTCGTCGGCGGCACGAGTCGTGTCTGGGTGTCGGATGAATTCCTGACACGCCGGCTCCGCTGCCGCCGTGGCGGGCCGACAGGTGAAGCGTGTCATGGCACGCGTTGAACCCCAGCATCCGGGGCGTTCTGGACGCCCCGGGGACAGCCGCTGTCGTGGACGTTCTGTAGGGCAAGACGTGTCGCCACGCGCCTCGGGTCCGAGCGCCCTGGCCGCGGACGATGGGGTGAGCGTTCCAGAGGGAAATGCGTGTCGCGACCCGCGTCAGGAAGGGCCTCTCGGAGCACGTCAGTGCTGATTGATATTTGAAAAGGCTGGGGAGGCGGTAATGCCGGATGGACGTCTGGGGCGTTTCGGCGGAAGTCTGGTGTTGATGCTGTCGCTCGTGGCGTGCACCACGCCGGGCGCCGGTGCCCTGCCGGTGGGGCATTACGGCTACACGCGCTATCGCAGTGCTTCGCCGCCATCGTTCCCGCGTGAGGCCAGGGGCACTGGGGGCTCGGGTGTCACTGTGGGCACGGAGGGCGGGGACGTCCTGGGGCGCTACCTCGCGTTCATCACCGAGAAGCGGGCGGACCTGAAGAAGCCCGCGGTGACGGAGGAGGAGCGCCAGGCGGGCCATGCCGCGCTGAATGAACTGTTCATCTGGGCCCTCGCGCGGACCGAGGAGCAGCTCGCGGAAGACTCACCACTGGAGGTGTACCTGCGGCTGAAGGTCGAGCAGTCGCAGCGACAGCGTGAGGACGGGGCGCGCTCGACGCGGGTGGACGCGAAGCTGGAGGAGTACCACCGCTGGGCGGAGGCGCGCGGCCGGGCCCTGGCCGAGGCGCATTTCCGCAGGCTCGGTCAGGACGGGCTGCTCACCGAAAGCGCGCTGTACGAAGAGACGCAGCGGGCGCTGGTGGAGGCGGTGCTCGACTGGGCCTACGCGCACACGCTGGATCCAGACTTCGTGCGCAAGAGCCCCAGCGAAGTGGCGCTCTACCTGCTGGCGCGCGACAGCCTGCTGGCCTCGGCGGTGGAGGCGGGTCGCCTCGCGCCCCCGACATGGGACCCGCGCCGGGAGCCTCTGGGCGTTCCCCCCGAGGAGATCGTGCTGGAGATGGCGGTGGGTCTGCTGCCCGTCGCCGGAGAAGTGGCGGACGTGACGGGCGTTGTGCTGGGAGTGAGCATCCTGGGGCACCCGCTGACGGACGGCGAGCGGTTGCTGTGCGCGGTGAGTGTGGCGCTGCCGGTGGTGTCGGGGCGCCTGCTGTCGGAGGGCGCGCAGGGCGCGGAGCGCGTGGCGCTGTTGACGGGCCGCAGCCTGCAAGAGGTGCAGGTGTTGCAACGGGTGGTGCAACACCTGTCACCGCAAGAAGCGCAGGAGATCCGTCGGGTGCTGCGAGCAGCGGCGCGCGGTGATGCGGTGTCAGCGGAGGACGTGGCGAAGCTGCAAGCCGTGGCGAAGCGGCTGGAGTCCCCGCTGGCCGAAGCGGGCCGCGTACTGGCACAGGGCAAGCGCGTGGCCCTGGTGGGCTCGCGCGTGACGGCGGAGGGCGCGCGGCTGGTGCCGGGCAGCGCGGAGCACCTGGCGCAGGCGTGGGTGGACTACCAGTTCCGTCATCCGACGAAGTACCCCCGCATCCAATACGCAGTGGATCCGGAGTGGGAGCGGCTCTACCAGACGGTCATCAAGAACAAGGGCGCGGGCAGCGAGTTCGAACAGGCGGTGCTCCAGAGCAGGAACTACCCGAAGAACACGAGCCTCTTGTTGCCGCCGCCTGGGAGTTCGGCCCAGGGGTTCGTTCCGGATTCCGTGCTGGGACGTCCCAGCGACCTCGTCTGGGGCCACCCGTACAGCTTCGTCGAGGTGAAGGGTCGTGCGGAGTTGTCGCTCACGGGCAACCTGAAGGCCATGATGAACTACGTGGACAAATACGATGGTTCCATCGAACTCTGGATCCGCTCTTCCAAGCACCCGGCTGGGGCGACCCACCTCTCCGATCCGCTGCGCGCCCAGTTGGATGCGCTCAATGCGGTGGGACGCGCCAACATCCGCTACTTCCCTTGAAGGCAGGTCATGGCTTCGCGCTCTTTGAAGACAAAGTTCTCCCTGCCCCCAGGTGCCCCCTCGACGAGCACCATTCGCGAACTGGCTCGGCGGTTCTTCTCGGACAACCGTTGGTTCCAGCCGGTTCGCTACGGGGGCTTCGACATGGCGGAACGGTTGGAGCCCGGGCCCTTCAACCCAGATGTCCTCGCGGCCTACTACGACGAGTTCAAGAACTTCACCATTGGCGCGAAGACCGATCGGGACTTTCTCCAGATCACGGCGGAGCGCCACGGCAGGTACCCCTACGCCGGGTCATTCACCTGGATGACGTCCGTCGTGGAGGCGAGGAAGCCTGGCTGGCGCGAAGCCCACCTGCGTCAGGTCGTTGAAATCATGCACCTGTTGGGTTCGCCCCTCGTGCAGGCCGGTCTCAAGGATGACTTCGACCGCAAGACCAATCGCATCGTGCCGAACGAGGACGGTTTCGGCTCCACGCTGCTCTTCAACGTGCGCGACTATAGCGAAGGCCTGGATGGCCTCTTCTGGCGCAACATCTTCGGCGCCCCCTTCGTGAAGCTCTTCGGCGCACGCCTGGATGCGATTCCCCCAGAACAGCGACAAGCCCTGGACGGTGGCCTCGTGCTCGTCCAGCCCTACGAGCTGCCCACCCAGGCCATGACCCCGGACGGCGACGCCGCCGAGGCCCGACTCATCGCCACCCTGGGGCCCGCGTCCTTCTACGACCACCAGACGAACGCCATGCCCCTGCGCGTGCCCGACGTGTCCTCACTGCCTCGCGCGTCCTGAACCGTCAGTCGAACATCGCGGCCAGCGCTTCGCTCAGGGTCTCCACGCCCACCACCTGCATCTTCGTCTTCTCCAACCGCCGCGCGCTGCCGGCGGGCATCACCACCCGCTGGAAGCCCATCTTCGCGGCCTCCGCGAGCCTTGGCTCCACCTGGCCCACCGCGCGCACCTCGCCCGCGAGCCCCACCTCTCCCAGCACCAGCGTCTTCGGATCCAACGGCCGGTTCTGCAGGCTGCTCACCAGCGCCGCGCACACCGCCAGGTCGCACGCCGGTTCACTCAACTGCATGCCGCCCGCCACGTTGACGAACAGGTCGCAGCCCACCAGCGGAATCTCCTCCTTCTTCTCCAGCACCGCGGCCAGCAGCGCCACCCGGTTGCCGTCCACGCCAATCGCCGTGCGCCGCGCGGTGCCGTAGCCCGTGGGCGCCACCAGCGCCTGCACCTCCACCAGCAGGGGACGCGTGCCGTTGAGCGTGCTCGTCACCACGCTGCCGGACTTGCCCTGCGGCCGCTCGGAGAGGAACAGCGCGGACGGGTCCGCCACCTCCATCAGCCCCGCGCCCTTCATCTCGAAGACGCCAATCTCGTTGGTGCTGCCGAAGCGGTTCTTGTGCGCGCGCAGCAGGCGGAACGGGTGGCCCCTTTCACCTTCAAAGTAGAGGACCGTGTCCACCATGTGCTCCAGCACCCGGGGGCCCGCGATGGAGCCTTCCTTCGTCACGTGCCCCACCAGGAACGTGGGCACCCCGCTGCGCTTGGCGAAGGCCATCAGCCGGCCCGCCACCTCGCGCACCTGGGTGATGCTGCCCGGCGCGTTGCCCAGCTCCGGCAGGTACATGGTCTGGATGGAGTCCACCACCAGCGCCTGGGGCTTCATCGCCTCCGCCGCGGCCAGCACCCGGTCCGCGTCCGTCTCCGCGAACAGGTGGATGTTGTCGCTCTCCACCCGCAGGCGCTCGGCGCGCATCTTCGTCTGCCGCAGGCTCTCTTCACCCGACACGTAGAGCACCGGCCCATGCCGCGCCAGCTTGTCCAGCGCCGCCAGCAGCAGCGTGGACTTGCCGATGCCCGGGTCTCCTCCCAGGAGCACCAGCGAACCGCCCACCACGCCGCCGCCCAGCACGCGGTCGAACTCGGCGATGCCCGTGCGCCGGCGCACCTCCGTCTCCCCCGTCACGTCCTGGAGCTTCACCGGCCGCGAGGCCCCGCCCGACGCGCCCCACGCCGGGCGCTTGTCGTCCACCTTCGCCTCGGTCTCCTCCAGGAGCGAACTCCATGCGCCGCAGTCCGGACACTTCCCGAGCCACTTCGCCGTCTGGTAGCCGCAGGCCTGACAGGTGTAGTGCGTCTTCGCCTTCGCCATGGGTTGAGGTGTCTAGCCCAGACCCCTGACGTTTCCTCGTCCCGCGTGAGGCCACGGCTGGAGAGCAGGCAAGCTCACCCTCCAGGATCAGGTAGCGAGTTGCCCTACAGGGAGGGGCAACCCAGTTTCTGGTCCACGGGCGTCGCACAGAGCGGGCCCCCACACAGGGGAGGTTGTCATGGGGATTATCGCGTTTCTGGTGATTGGTCTGATCGCGGGTCTGATTGCTCGAGCCATCATGCCGGGGAACCAGTCGATGGGGCTCATCGCCACCACGCTGCTCGGCATCGCCGGCTCGTTCGTGGGCGGCTTCGTGGGCTCGCTGTTCTCGCGTGACGGTCGCATGTTCGACCTGCACCCCACGGGCCTGCTCTTCTCCGTCCTGGGCGCACTGGTCGTGTTGTTCCTCGTCGGGCTCGCCGGCCGCGGTCGCCGCGTCCACGTCTAGCCACGCGAGGGTCTTCCCTGCCGATGAGGCGGGAGACAGCACGAGGGACGTCCGTCACGCACGGACGTCCCGTCGTCTTTGCGGGCTCCTGTCTCCGCATCGAGGCGGGACTCGTCAACCCCCTGGCGTTAGGGCGTTGACAATGGTCTTTCGGCCACGCACCGTCGGGCTCCTGACGTCCCTGTTCCAGGAGCCGAGCCCGCATGTCCGAGACCGCCGAGTCCTTCCACGGCCACGCCCACCACGCCGCCCCCGCCCCGGAAGGGGTGACGGTGCGACACGACTGGTCGCTCGCGGAGGTTCGCGCGCTGTACCAGTTGCCGCTGCTGGACCTCGTGCACAAGGCGCAGACGGTGCACCGGCAGGTGTTCGTGGAGAACAAGGTGCAGCTGTGCTCGTTGCTCTCCATCAAGACGGGCGGGTGTCCGGAGGACTGCGCGTACTGCCCGCAGGCGGCGCGCTACAAGACGGGCGTCAAGGCGGAGAAGTTGATGGCGGTGCCAGAGGTGCTGGCCGCCGCGACGCAGGCCCGTCAGGCGGGGGCCACGCGCTTCTGCATGGGCGCGGCGTGGCGTGAGGTGAAGGACGGTCCCCAGTTCGACAGCGTGCTGGAGATGGTGCGCGGCGTCCGGGCCCTGGGCATGGAGGCGTGCGCCACGCTCGGCATGCTGTCGGAGGGCCAGGCGAAGCGCCTGCGCGAGGCGGGCCTGTCCGCGTACAACCACAACCTGGACACGTCGCCGGAGCACTACGGCGACATCATCTCCACCCGCACGTATGACGACCGGCTGCGCACGTTGGACCGGGTGCGCGACGCGGGCATCTCCGTGTGCTGCGGCGGCATCATCGGCATGGGCGAGTCCGTGGATGATCGCTGCAACCTCCTGCGCACGCTGGCCAACCAGGAGGTCCACCCGGAGTCGGTGCCCATCAACGCGCTCGTCCCCGTGGAGGGCACGCCGCTGGCCGAGCAGCACCGTGTGGAGACGGTGGACATGGTGCGCACCATCGCCACCGCCCGCCTGCTCATGCCCCAGGCCATGGTGCGCCTGTCCGCGGGCCGCATGCAGATGAACGAGGAGGCGCAGCTGCTCTGCATGCTCGCGGGCGCCAACTCGCTCTTCTTCGGGGAGAAGCTGCTCACCACCGGCAACCCTGAGTACACCCAGGACATGGCGCTCTTGGAGAAGGCGGGCATCCGCCCCCTGGAGCCCCGGCAGGACCGGTGAAGTCCTCCGCTCCGGTCGCGGAGGGCTGGGCGCGCGAGGACCTGGAGGCCCTGTCCGCGAAGGGCCTGCGCCGCGTGCTCGAACCGCTCGACTCACCCCAGGGCGCCGAGGTGCGCCTGGGGGACGAGCGGCTGATCAACTTCTCCTCCAATGACTACCTGGGCCTCGCGGCGTCGCCCGCCGTGCGCGCCGCCGCCGTGTCCGCGCTGGAGCGCTACGGCGTGGGCACCGGCGCGAGCCGGCTGGTGGTGGGGGACATGGTGCCGCACCAGCAGCTGGAGGCGCGGCTGGCCCGCTTCGAGCGCGCGCAGGCCGTGCGCCTCTTCAACTCTGGCTACGCGGCCAACACCGGCATCCTCCCCGCGCTGGTGGGGCCCGGGGACGCTGTCTTCTCCGACGCCCTCAACCACGCGTCCCTGGTGGACGGCTGCCGGCTGTCGCGCGCGCGCGTCGTCGTCTATCCACACGCGGAGGCTGGCGCGCTGGCCCGGGCGCTCGCGGACACGCCGGCCCGGCGCAAGCTGGTCGTCACCGACAGCGTCTTCTCCATGGATGGGGACGTGGCGCCCCTGCGCGAGCTGGTGGCGGCGTGCGAGGCCCACGGCGCCGCGCTGATGGTGGATGAGGCGCACGCCACCGGCGTCCTGGGCGCGCGTGGCGCGGGCCTGTGCGAGGCGCTGGGCCTGGAGGACCGCGTGGACCTGCGCATGGGCACGCTGAGCAAGGCGCTGGGCGGGCTGGGGGCGTATGTCGCCACCTCGCGCGCGGTGGCGGACCTGCTGGTGAGCCGCGCCCGGCCCTTCGTCTATTCCACCGCGCTGCCCGCGGCCCTGTGCGCCGCCGCCGCGTGCGCGGTGGACCTGGTGGAGCATGACCCGGCTCCGCGTGAGCGGCTGTGGGGACACATCCACCGGTTCACCGAGGGGCTGCGTTCCCTGGGACTGCCAGCGGAACCCCGGAGCGCCATCTTCCCGGTCATCCTGGGCGAGCCCGCGCGGGCGCTGGATGCGGCGAAGCGCCTGCGGGAGGAGGGGCTCCTGGTGAAGGCCATCCGTCCGCCCACGGTTCCCGAGGGCACCAGCCGGCTGCGCTTCTGCCTCTCCGCAGCCCATTCAACGGACCACATCGACCTGGCGCTGGAGGCGTTGCGCCGGCTGGGAGTCACCCGTGAAGCCTGCTGAACTCCGCTTCTTCGTCACCGGCACGGACACCGGGGTGGGCAAGACGCAGGTGTCGTGCGCGCTCTTGTCGCTCATGCGGGACGCGGGCCTGTCACCCCAGGGCTTCAAGCCCTACGAGAGCGGCTGTGCGTCCCTGAAGGCCCCGTCGGACGCGCTGGCGATGCGCGAGGCCGCGGGCAGCACGCTGCCCGTGGAGGCGGTGTGTCCGCACCGCTTCCGCGCGCCGCTGGCCCCGGGCATCGCGGCCCAACGGTTGGGGCGGGAGCCGGACTGGCGGGTGACGCTTGAGGCGTGGAAGCGGCTGAAGGACGGGGCGGTGGTGGTGGAGGGGGCAGGGGGGCTGTTCGTTCCGGTGGATTCGAAGCGCGACGTGGTGGAGCTGATCCAGACCTTCGGCCTGCCGGTGGTGCTGGTGGCGCGGGCGGGGCTGGGCACGCTCAACCACGTGGCCTTGTCGCTGGAGGCGCTGGCGTCAAGGAAGCTGTCCGTGCGCGCGGTGGTGCTGTCGCGAGGGGTGCCGGGACGCGACCTGGCGGAGCGGGACAACCGACGCTACCTGGAGGCCCGCCACGGGGTGGAGGTGCTGGGTCCAGTGCCGCATGTGGAGGATGCGCGCAGGCGCCATCTGGCGTTCCGGCGGGCCCTGGCGCCGCTGGTGCCCGAACGCGCGCGGGCCCGATAAATCGGCCTCCGCCGCGTTCGGCTTCCGGGTGCGTGCTACAGGTCGCGCAAGTTTTCGCGTGGTGGTGGCCGCGAAATGGACGTCCCGTTTGTTCCGCGCGAGAAAGCCGGCACGAATGGCGGACATCATCGACATCACGCTCCTCGCGGACGTCCGACGCTTCTTCCAGAAGCTCATCGAACAGCGCGGGCTGTCCTACTTCCTCCAGAAAGACGGTCCCCGGCTGTTTCAGCTCGAGCCTTCCAAGGTCGAGCTGGTCCTCCGCACCGCGATGCGCACCCGTGACCCGGAGCTTCCCCAACCGCACGAGAAGGCCATCGAGCACTGCCGGCAGGAGCTGCGCCGCGAGCTCATCCGCCGCGTGGCCACGGCCATGCTGCAGACGGGGCTGTGAGCCGCTTCTCGCTCCGCACCGCCTTCCCACGCACGCCCAATCCGCTTTCCCAGGCCGCAGCCGAGCGCCAGTCGCGCGGGCTGCCCCTGTTGGATCTCGCGGAGACCAACCCCACCCGCGTCGGGCTGCCCCTGCCCGATCCGGACCTCCTGAAGCCCGGAGCGCAGCGGATCCGCGCTCCGTCCCACCCACCGACCGACGCGGACGGCGCGAGCCTCGCGGCTTCGCCCTTCCTCTACGCCCCGGAGCCCTTCGGCCTGCCCTCCGCGCGCGAGGCCGTGGCCGGGTACCTGTCCACGCGGGGCGCGCCCGTGTCCTCCGAGCACGTCGTCCTCGCGGCCAGCACCAGCGAGACCTACGGCTGGCTCTTCAAGCTCCTGTGCGACCCGGGCGACACCGTGCTCGTGCCCGCGCCCGGCTACCCGCTCCTGGACGTCCTGGCGCGCCTGGAGGGCGTGCACACGCGGCCCTATCGGCTGCCCTCCGTGCACGGCTTCGGTCTGGATGCGGCCGCGGTGGAGGCGGCCATCGACGCTCGCACCCGCGCGGTGCTGGTGGTGAACCCGGGCAACCCCACCGGCCACTTCCTCCACGAAGGGGAACTCCAGGCGCTCGCGGACGTGTGCGCGCGCCATGGCCTCGCGCTCCTCTGCGATGAGGTGTTCTCCGACTTCGCCTGGGACACCGGGACGGGAAGGGTGACGACGGTGGCGGGACGGCCCCTGCCATGCCTCACCTTCGCCCTGTCCGGCCTGTCCAAGGTGGCGGGCCTGCCCGGCCTCAAGCTGTCGTGGCTCCACGTGGGCGGCCCCACGTCCCTGCGCGACGAGGCCCTGGCCCGGCTGGAGGACGTGGCGGACGCCGCCCTGTCCGTGGGCACGCCCGTGCAGCTCGCCCTGTCAGGACTCCTGGCCCACGCGCCGCGCTTCCAGCAGGCCCTGTTGGAGCGCGTGAAGGGCAACCGGGAGCGATTGGTCGCGGCGCGCCCGGAGGACGCGGCCTGGGACGTGGTGCCCGCGCACGGAGGCTGGAGCGCGGTGCTGCGCATCCCGCTTCAGCCCGGCGAGGAGGCCACCTGCTTGCGCCTCCTCGCGGCCGGCGTGCGCGTGCAGCCGGGTTACTTCTACGACTTCGGCGGCGGTGCGTACCTCGTGCTGTCGCTGCTGCCGACGCCCGAGGTCTTCACCGCCGCGCTCGCGCCGCTGGTGCGCGAACTCACCGCCTGAGGCTCTCAGTCCGCCGGCGGGGTGATGAGCTGCAGCGTGCGGAAGCCGGTGCTCTCCACCTTGAACAGCTCGTACGGCGAAGGCGCCTCACCCGTGTCGTTGTTGAAGTCCAGGTCGCCGCTGGCGCCGCGCACGTTGATGACCTTGCCCTGGCGCAGCTCGTCGCGCGCGCCGGTGAACTGCACCGGGCCCAACTGGTAGCTGTTCGTCGTCTGCCCCGAGGCGGGCGTCAGCCTGGTGAGTCCCTCCGCGATGCGGGTGCCGGTGACGGCCTGCGGATTGGCCAGGTCGTTGCCCACCGCGTACGCCGCGCCCAGCGTCACCGCGTACATGGCGTCGTACGCATGCGCGGTGAAGGAGAACTGCCCCGGGTCCACCTTGTAGGCGGTGGTGAAGCGGTCCGCGAAGAGCTTGTACGTGGAGTCGTTGGGCCGCGCGGACGCGGGCGCCGTGCCGTAGGCGCCGACGATCTCGTTCTTGTTCGAGCCCAGGCTCGTCAGCAGCGTGGGGTCCTTGCTGGCGTCGGTGAGGAACCACCGGTTGTTGTTCGTCACGGACACGCCCGCCGTCGCCGCCTGGGGCAGCAGGCGCGCGTTGTCTTCCGTGAAGCCCGCGAGCACCGTCAGGTCCGGCTTGAAGTTGACCAGCCGGGTCACCGCGCCCGTCACGTCGCCGCCGCGCTCGTACTGCGCGCCATCCAGCGTCTTCGTGGTGAGCCGGTCCAGCAGCGACGAATACAGGCCCTGGCCGTAGGTGTCGTTGACGTACGCCACGCCCACCTTGTTCGGCGGGGTGAACGTCACGCCCGGATCATTGATGACCGTGGTGCCCCGGAGCACGTCCGCGATGACGCGGCCCTGGAGCGCGTCCGACGGCGTCGTGCGCCACACCAGGCCCACCGTGCCGTTGTTCTTGTCCTCCAGCGACGTGAAGGCCGCGCTGGTGGCCGTGTGGCTCATCAGCAACACGCCCTTGGGGATGGTGATGGAGCTGATGCCGATGGTCTGCGCGCTGCCCGCGCTGAACACCGCCACCGCCTGCTTGTCGTTCACCAGCCAGCGCGCCTGCGCCTTGGCGTTCTCCACGTCCGCCTGCGTGTCGCAGATGTACATGACGAACTGTCGGCCACCCACGCCCTCCAGCGCGTTCACCTCGTCCAGCGCCAGCTTCAGGCCGTTGAGGCGCTGCTGTTCAATCTCCGCGTTGCCGCTGCGGTTGGTGAGCGGCACCAGCGCGCCCAGCGCGATGGTGTTCGCCGCGGACGTGGCGCCCACCACCTGGCCGCACCCCGCCGGCTGCGGCAGGCAGAAGCCCGTCGTGCAGACGCTGTTGGTGCCGCAGTCACTGCTCGTCACGCATTCGGACAGGCCGCCCGCCGTGGTGAAGCTGCACCCGGAGGTCAACAGCGCCATGCCCAACGTCATCATTCCCAGCGCGCGCATCAGAAGTGGACCTCCATGCCGGCCCCGACACCGCGCGGCGCGAGCGTCACGCGGACCTCGCCCTGCGTGGGGGGACCTTCTTTGGGATACAGGATGATGGCGGTGATGGCTCCCGCGAGCCCCACGCCGAAGCCGATGTCCGCGAGCAGCGCCTTGCTCTTCGTGCTGTCCGAGAACGTTTCCTTGTCTTCCAGCGTGGAGGCGCTGTCGAACTGCTCGCGCGCGTCCCGCGCCTGCATGCCGAACAGCACGCCCGCGCCCACGCCCAGCACCGCCACGCCGCCCACAGCGAAGGCGCCAATGCGCTGGCGCTGGTAGGACTTCATCGCGCGGTCGAACTCCGCCTGCCGCTGACGCGAGCTGTCCTCCTCCGCGCGCCGGGCCGCCAGCTGCTCCTCCTCCGCCTGCTTCCGGGCCGCGTCCGCTTCCGCCTCCAGCCGCTTGCGGTCCGCGTCCGCCGTCGCCTGCGCCTGGTCCTCGCGGTCCAGCTGCACCCGCAGCCGGTCGATGGCGCGGTTGCTGTTCTTCAGCAGGGTGGGGTTGGTGTCCTCGCTGTTGGACGTGACGTACTGGCGATACCAGGTCATCGCCTCGCGCGGCTCGCCCGCGTACTCCAGCGCCACGGCGATGTTGTAGATGAGCTGCGGGTGGGGCTGCGCCTCGTGCGCTTGTTTCAGCGCGTCGGCGGCCTCCTTGTACTTGCCCGCGTCATAGAGGCGCTTGCCTTCCTTCAGCAGCGCCTGAACATTGGGGGCCTTGGTCCCGCCACGCTGCGCCAGGGCCGAGCCCGGCGCCAGCGCGAGCGCCAGCGACAACACGAAAACCAGTCTCATGGGACGAAGAGCCTAGCGCCGAACACTCCGGCCGTCGAAGTGGCGACCCCACCAAATGCACCGGGGCCGCCCACACCCCCCTGTCTCCAGGAGGGGGAAGAGCGGCCCCGTCAGGCCCGTCCCGGGTGCTACAGGGCGGTCAGCCGTCCAGGCGCGCGATGAGCAGCTTGCGCTGGAGCATCAGGGCCTCGGGGGCCTTGGTGCCCAGCTGCTCGAAGAAGACCTCCTGGCTCTTGAGCTCGGACTTCCACTCGTCCTCCTTGATGGAGGTGGCCTCCGCGAGGGCCTCCTTGGACAGGTCCAGGCCCTCCAGGTTGAGGCCCTGGTCCTGGCGCGGCACCCAGCCCAGCAGCGTCTCCTGGGTGGGGACGCGGCCGTGGACGCGGTTCACGATCCACTCGAGGACGCGCATGTTGTCCCCGAAGCCCGGCCAGATGAACTTGCCGTTCTTGTCCTGGCGGAACCAGTTCACCTGGAAGATCTTCGGCAGCTGCGGGATGGACTTCTGCATGTCCAGCCAGTGCTGGAGGTAGTCGCCCATGTGGTAGCCGCAGAAGGGCAGCATGGCCATCGGGTCGCGGCGCACCACGCCCACCTTGCCGGTGGCCGCGGCCGTCGTCTCACTGCCCATGGTGGCGCCCAGGAACACGCCGTGGGTCCAGTTGAAGGCCTGGATGACCAGGGGGACGGTGTTGGAGCGGCGGCCGCCAAAGATGAGCGCGCTGATGGGCACGCCCATGGGGTCGTTGGCCTTGCCGCTGAGCACCGGGTTGTTGCTCATGGGCGCGGTGAAGCGGCTGTTCGGGTGCGCCGCCTTCTCCGCGCTGCCCTTCTTCCAGGGCTTGCCCTGCCAGTCGGTGAGCTCCTCGGGGACCTCGCCGTCCTTGCCCTCCCACCACACGTCGCCGTCGGCCGTGAGGGCCACGTTCGTGAAGAGGGTGTCCTTGGCGATGGTCTCCATCGCGTTGGGGTTGGTCTTGAAGTTGGTGCCCGGCACCACGCCGAAGTAGCCGGCCTCCGGGTTGATGGCGTACAGGCGGCCGTCGGGGCCCGGGCGCATCCAGGCGATGTCGTCGCCCACCGTTTCGATCTTCCAGCCCTTGTACTCCTTGGGCGGGATCATCATCGCGAAGTTCGTCTTGCCGCACGCGGACGGGAAGGCGGCGGCGACGTAGGTCGTCTCACCCTTGGGGCTGGTGACGCCCAGGATGAGCATGTGCTCCGCGAGCCAGCCCTCCTCGCGGCCCAGGTAGCTGCCGATGCGCAGCGCGAGGCATTTCTTGCCCAGCAGCACGTTGCCGCCATATCCCGAGCCGAAGCTCCAGATGGTGTTGTCCTGGGGGAAGTGGCAGATGTAGCGGCGGTCCGGGTTCACGTCGCCCGTGGAGTGCAGGCCGCGGTTGAAGTCGTCGCTGTCGCCCAGCATGTCCAGGGCGGCCTTCCCCATGCGGGTCATGATCCGCATGTTGAGGACCACGTAGTTGCTGTCCGTCAGCTCCACGCCGATCTTCGTGAAGGGGCTGCCCAGCGGGCCCATGGCATAGGGCACCACGTACATCGTGCGGCCCTTCATGCAGCCTTCGAACAGGTGGCCCAGCTTCGTGTACGCGGCCTCCGGGTCCATCCAGTTGTTGGTGGGGCCGGCGTCCGTCTTGTTGGGCGTACAGATGAACGTGAGGTGCTCGACGCGCGCCACGTCGTTGGGGTTGGAGCGGTGCAGGTAGCAGCCCGGGCGCTTCTCCGGGTTCAGCGGGATGAGCGTGCCGTCCGCCACGGCCTGGTCGGTGAGGCGCTTCTTCTCCGCCTCGGAGCCGTCACACCAGACGATGCTGTCCGGCTGGGTCATCGCGGCCATGCGGGCCACCCACGCCAGCAGCGTGGGGTTCTTCGTGGGCGCCTGCTCGGTGGCGGCTGCCGCTTGCGTCGAAGTCATGGAGTTTTCCTCGGGGTGTCTCATGAGCGGATCTCCCGCGTACCGGTTCTCAAAGGGGGCGAGAACCTACCAGCGGAAGAACATCAAACCTTCTCGGCTGGCGGCCCAAAATCAACTGACGTCCGGCAGTCAACCGGACTTTCGACCGCTCTGGCCTAATTCCACTTATCAGCCCCCGGTCGCCCATCAGTAAACGGCGCGGTGCGGCACACCCTGTCGGCGCGTCGCGTCGTGTCCCTGTTGGGCCCCCAACCTCCAGGATCCGGCGCTTTCCGCTTCAGTGGATGGCGGCGCGCAGGCCCACGGCCGCGAGCACCTGGGACTCCTGGGTCAGCAGGTGCTGCAGGCGCGCGTCCACACCGGCCTCGTCTCCGCCGGACGCGGTGACGGCCAGCCGGTGGAAGAGGGACTGGTGGCCGTCCTCGGACTGCGCCAGCTCTCCGTAGAACCGGGCGAGCGCCGGGTCGGTGAGCCCTTCGGCGAGCAGGGACAGCCGCTCACAGGAGCGCGCCTCGATGATGGCGGCGACGAGCAGCCGGTCCACACGCCGCTCCGGGGCGGGGGTGCGCACGTGCTTCTGGAGCCCCTGCGCGTACGGGTCGCCCGCATCCTTGGTGAGCGTGAGCCCGCGCGCGGCCATCAGGTCCAGCACGCGGGCCAGGTGGGCGCTCTCCTCGCGGGCCAGCCGGGCCATCTGCGCGGGCAGGCCGGGCAGGTCCGGGTAGGCCTGGAGCATGGAGAGCGCGTTGGCGGCGGCCTTCTTCTCGCAGTGGGCGTGGTCCACCAGCACCGCGTCGAAGTTCGCCAGGGCCAGCGGCAGCCAGCCCGGGTCCGTGGGCGCGTGGAGGATGACGGGGCCCGCTCCGGAGAGGGGACGGCGGGTGGGCGTGGGACGGCTCATGCGGGGCGCGACTGTAGGGCATCCACGGGGCGCCGTGCGCGCGTCTTGGGTGCGCCGTGAGCCCGCCTCCTTCGTGGACGGGCCGGCCGTCACGCGCGAGCTGGGACTTCACAGCGGCGGGCGGGTGCCTTCCTTGGACGCGAGCAGGGTGACGACGTAGTCGGCGCCTTCCTGCGCTTCGCTGGCGACGAGGATGGAGCCCGGCCACGCGCGCAGGCCGTTCATCAGCAGGGCTCCGTGGTCCGCCGCCGTCCGGTGCACCAGCTCCACGCGGCAGAGCGTGGCGCGGCAGTCCAGTGACTTCACGCGGGAGCTCGCGGGCAGGTGTTGCCGGAAGGCCTCGTTGAGCGTCTGCGACGCCTTGCCGCTCCAGTCGTTGTCCACCGTCTCCTCCGCGAACGCGGTGAACACGCGCGTGCGCGACTGTTCGAAGGACGGCGGAGGAGGGCGCGGCGGCGGTGGTGGCGGCACGTCGCCCGCTTCGGAGCCTTCCTCCGGCGCGGGGGTTTGGGCCTGGACGGGCGGCTGCGCGCGTGCGGCGGAAGGCTGTGCTCCGGCGTTGGCCGCCCACAGCCGCATCGCGGTCTCCGCGGCGGCGCGGCGTCCGGCCAGGTCCAGGCTGTCGCCCGTGGAGGCCTTGCGCACCTGGGCTCGCAGCTCCTCCAGCTCCTGGCGGGAGTCGCGCTGGTGATCCACGAAGGCGAACAGCACGCCCGCGATGGCGGCCGTGTTGACGAGGGCGAGGACGGTCTGGAGCCGGGAGGTCATCGGGGCGCTCGCGAGAAGGTGCGGGAGGAAGGAACGGGCCGCGCGAAGGGGGAGGAATGAGGAAGACGGGGCCTTCGCGCGGCCGCGCATCAAGACTGCCCTCGCGCCGGTGACGTCATCCGGCGCGAGTCACGGGGCGCCTCAGTCGATGGTGAAGCCGCCGATGACGCCGCCCGGCTGCAGGCCGCAGTGGATGGCGATGGCGTAGTCCTCCCAGACGTAGCGGTCGCCCGTGTTGAGCGTCTGCCACGCCATGGGGCCGGCCACCGTGTACACCACGGGGCCCACCTGGCCGGCGTTGCCCACGCCGTTGACCGTCAAGGACTGGCACCAGCTGTTGTTGCCGTAGATCTGCACCGTCGTCGGGTGGTACCCGACCGCCCACATCGGCACGGAGGCGATCAGCGTGCGCGTCGTCGTACAGTCGTTGCGGATGCTCGACCAGCTGTTCGGGTTGAAGCACCCGGTGTCACCGGCATAGTAGGCCTTGAACGCGTAGCCCGGGTGGTACTGCCACGCGGCCGCCGTGCCCGCGCTCAGCGCCACGACACCGAATGCACACACCTTCGCCAGCGTCTGCAAACCCTTCATGGTCCTGCTCCCGTGAAATGCGGCGGTGATTGGGGCCGCCGGGCTCGCGGATGCCGCGCGCCACGCCTCCCAGGAGCAAGCGTCATGCCGGGTTGCCAGAATGACGTGCTTTCAGATGCTTGCTTGAAATAATGGCAATCCTTGTTGTTCCGGAAGCCACAGGCCGGTGTTGCCTGTGTTGCCCCGGGGGCAACAGGGGCCTGGGCTACTCCACCAGCACGAGCCGCTGGGTGCGGCCGGCGTGGTAGCCCACCTTGCGCGCGATGCGGGCGGTGCTCTCGTCGCGCTCGTCGATGCGCATGGCGAGCCTGGGCAGCGAGGACAACAGGTGCCGGGAAATCTGCCCCAGGCACAGCGTGGCGTGGCCTTCGCGGCGGCGGGAGGCCAGCGTGTACATGCCCTCCAGCTCCGCGCCGAACTGCGAGCGGCAGCCGATGTCCACCTTGAAGACGAGCGCGCCGTTCTCCTCCAGCACGTAGGTGCGGCGCTGACGCACGCGCTGGAGGAGGCGGGCCTCGTAGTGGGCCGGGTCCTCCGCCAGCGGGTCGCGCTCCAGGATTTCTCGCACGTACCCCTGGGCCAGGGGCAGCAGGCGGGGCACGTCCTCCTCGCGGGCCAGGCGCAGGGTGGGGTTGGTGAAGGGCCCCAGGTCGTCCGCGGAGACGCTGAACAGCCGCTGGGTGCGCGACAGGCGCGGCTTGCCTTCACACAGGCTGCGCACCAGCGCGTCCACCGCGGACTTGTCCCCCACGGTGGCGCGCAGCTTCAGCGAAGCGGCGAGCGCGTCCGCGATGACGCCGGTGGCGCTGGCGTCGCTGGCGCTGGGCACCACGAGTCCCCCTTCGCCGCCCACGAAGATGGCGGCGGTGAGGACGCCGCTGTCGAAGCGGCCGTGGAAGGAGAAGGCCGCCTCGCGCGCCGGGGCCGCGATGCCGAACTCCTCCAGCAGCCCCAGCAGGTAGAGGTTGTGGACGGGATCCTTCGCCAGGAGCGCGCGCAGGGCGTCCGTGTGGGAAGGCGCGAGCTGTTCGACGGTGACGGGCATGCGCGGGGGAAGGGGGCCGAACCTTACGCGCAACCCGACCTCACGGGCCAGCCTCCCCCGGAGGTCCGAAGCGGAACGGATGGATGACCGTGGCCGTCCCCCCCAACCGGGGCGCCGGGAAGCGCGCGTCCAGGAGCGAGTCCAGCACGCACGCCTGCACCATCGGGTCGGGGATGCTGCTTCCGAGCAGCTCGCCCCGGTTCATCTTTCCGTCCCCGTTCTCCCCTTCCACGGTGAAACGCAGCTTCACTTCTTGTGTGCCTGGGTTGCGTTGTGCGGCGTCCTCGAAACATTGCTGCACGAGCGGAGTCACCGCCTGGAGGGCCAGGCGCAGGTCCTCCGCGTCGATTCGTCCAGTGGTGGACTCCACCTGGGGCTCCACGACCTCCACGCGGCGCGGGTCGGGAGCCTCGCGGCCCGGACGCGGTGCGGGTTCACGCGGTGGGACCGGGATTCGTGGGGAGGGGGAGGAG
>NZ_RAWD01000157.1:0-21513 GCF_003612065.1 Corallococcus sp. CA047B | reverse complement strand
AGATGTGTATAGGAGACAGTGCCAGCCCCACGCAGCTGCGCCCCATCGCGCCGCCGCCGCCCGCGCCTCCTCCGTCCTCGTCCTCACAGGACCTGGAGGACCAGGAGGATGACGGGGCGGAGGCAAGCGAACCGGCGGTGCCCGCCAAGGCCCAGCGCGCGTTCCTCACGCTGCGCACCAACCTTCCGGCGCGGGTCTACATCGACGGTGCGCGGGTGAGCCGCACCACGCCGCTGGTGAACTTCCCGGTCCGCGTCGGCACGCGCGACATCCGCGTGGTCGCGCTGTCCACGGGCGAGCGCAAGGACTTCCAGCTCCGCTTCTCGCGGGGCCAGCACCAGAAGCTGGAGGAACAATTCCAGCCTCCTCCCACCAGGCGGTGAACGTGGAGCGCACGCGCATCTTCATCGTTGAGGACCAGCCGCAGCTCTTGCGCAACCTGATCAAGGTCCTGAACACCTTCCCCGAACTGGAGCTGGTGGGCACGTCGCAGGACGGCGAGCAGGCCGTGGAGGACATCGTCCGGGAGCGCCCGCAGCTCGTCCTGCTGGACCTGGAGCTGCCGAGCATGCACGGCATCCAGGTGACCCAGAAGGTCAAGCGCCGCGCCCCGGAGGTGGAGATCCTCATCCTCACGTCCTTCGAGGAGGAGCAGAAGGTCTACGAGGCCATCCAGGCCGGCGCGTCCGGCTATCTGGTGAAGCGGGTGGGGCCGGAGAAGATCCGCTCCGCCATCCAGGAGGTCATGGAGGGTGGCACGGTGCTGGAGCCGATCATCGCGCGCCGCTTCTGGAACTACTTCCAGTCCGTCCAGGCGAAGCCCGCCCAGAAGCCCGCGGAGCTGCCCTGGGGGCTGACGCCCCTGGAGCTGGACGTGCTGCGCTACGTGGCCAAGGGCCTGTCCAACGCGGAGGTGGGGCAGGTGATGACGCTGGAGCGCCGGACGGTGCGCACGCACCTGTCGCATATCTACCGGAAGATGGGCGTCAACTCCCATGTGGACGCGGTGGTGAGGGCCCTGCGTGAAGGTGTCGTGGATCTCTAGGCCCGCCGTGGTTACGGTGGGGCACCTATGGCCAAGGCATCCCCGCGGTCCCCCGCGCGCGCGGTGGACCCCATCCTCCACGCCCTCTTCGACGTTCACGAGGCAACGCTGCCCAACGGTCTGAAGGTCCGCCTGCTGGCGAACCATCAGGCCCCGGTGGTGAGCCTCTACACCTTCTTCCAGGTGGGCAGCCGCAACGAGCGGCCCGGCATCACCGGCATCAGCCACCTGTTCGAACACATGATGTTCAACGGGGCGAAGAAGTACGGCCCCAAGATGTTCGACAAGACGCTCGAGTCGAACGGCGGCCGCTCCAACGCGTACACGTCCAACGACATGACGGTGTACTACGACGACTTCTCCGCCGACGCGCTGGAGACGGTGCTCGACCTGGAGTCGGACCGGATGCGCTCGCTGAGCATCTCCGACAAGACCCTGGCCAGCGAACGCGAGGTCGTCAAGGAAGAGCGCCGCGTCCGGGTGGACAATGAGATCCCCGGGATGATGGACGAGGAGCTGGGGACGCTCATCTACAAGGCGCACGCGTACCGCTGGCCCGTCATCGGGTGGATGGCGGACATCGAGAACATCACCCGCGAGGACTGCCAGGAGTACTTCCGCACGTACTACGCGCCCAACAACGCGGTGCTCTACATCTGCGGGGACATCGACCCGAAGAAGACGCTCGCGCTGGTGCGCCGCTACTACGGCGACATCCCGCGCGGACCGTCGCCGCTGCCGGTGATCAACGCGGAGCCGGAGCAGAAGGGCGAACGCCGCGCCGTGGTGCGCCACCCCGCGCAGTCCCCGTCGGTGATGATCGGCTTCCGGGGCCCCTCCGCCAGCCAGGAGGACACGCTGGTGCTGGATGTGGCCCAGTACATCCTCACCAAGGGCGAGGGCAGCCGGCTGGTGAAGTCCCTGGTGTATGACCAGAAGGCCGCCGTGTCGGTGATGCTCGACTGGAGCTGGCGCATCGATCCGGGGACCGTGATGTTCTACCTGGAGCTCAAGCCGGACTCGGATCCGGCGAAGGTGGAGGCCCTGCTGTACGCGGAGCTGGAGAAGCTGGCGCGCGAGGGTGTCACCGAGAAGGAGCTGCAGAAGGCGAAGAACAACCTGCGCGCGGACCACCTGCGCGAGCTGTCCACCAACAGTGGCCGCGGCCACGCCCTGGGCCACTACGAGGCCCTGCTGGGCGACTGGCGCGAGGGCCTGTCCCTGCCGACCTTCTACGCTTCCGTGACGCCGGAGCAGGTGAAGGCCGTCGCCGCGAAGTACTTCGCCCCCGAGCGTCGCTCGGTGGTCACCCTCCAGCCCGAAGCCGGCGCCATCGAGCCCGGCGACGACGCGGACGCTTGAAGCGTCCCGCGAGGAAACCCCTCCCGCGTATGGCCTCCCGAAAAATCGCCTCCGTGAAGAAGACCGTCCGCAAGGCCGCCAAGGCCGTGCGCAAACAGGCCGCCAGCGCCCGCAAGAAGGTCGCCGCGGTCCGCGCCAAGGCCTCCAAGCCCGCCAGGAAGGCGAAGCTCGCCCTGGTGCCCCAGGCCGCGGCCACCGGCGCGCTGAAGCTGCCGGAGCTGCATGAGAGCACCACGTCCACCGGCCTGAAGGTCATCGCCGCGGAACGGGGCCCGCTGCCGCTCATCTCCGTGCGGCTGGTCATGCGCGCGGGCAGCGTGTGGGATCCTCCGGGCAAGGATGGCCTGGCGGACTTCACCGCGCGCTTGATGCGCCGGGGCACCCAGAAGCTGGACGCCGACGCCATCAGCGAGGCCGTGGAGTTCGTGGGCGCCAGCCTCTACGCGGGCGTCAACGAGGACGTGCTGTCCGTCTACCTGACGACGCCCGCGGAGCACTTCTCCGCGATGCTGGACGTCCTGGGGCAGGTGGTGCGCGAGCCCTCGTTCCCGGAGCAGGAGGTGCTGGATGCCCGGGACCGCGTGCTGGCGCAGTTCGCCAACGATCTGGACGACCCGTCCACCATCGCCGACCGCGCCTTCAGCCGCCTGCTCTGGGGAGACCACCCCTACGGGCGCGACCTGGGCGGCATCAAGCGCACCGTGTCCACCTTCACCCGCGACGACGTCGTGCGCTTCCACGCCGAGCGCATGGGCCCGCGCGTGTCGATGCTCACCGTGGTGGGTGCCATCGCGCCGGAGACGGTGGCCGCGGAGGCCGAGCGTGCGTTCGCCGGCTGGACGGGCGGACCGGACGCGCCCGCGGAATTGCCCCGCAAGCAGGAGCCGCTGGCGAAGGCCGGGCAGGTGCTGCTCATCGACAAGCCGGACCAGACGCAGTCCCAGGTGCGCCTGGGTGGCCCGGGCTTCTGGCTGGGCCACGAGGACTACTTCCCGGCCACGGCGATGAACATCGCGCTGGGCGGCGGGTTCACGTCGCGGCTGATGAACGAGATCCGCGTCAACCGCGGCCTCACCTACGGCGTCAGCTCCTACTTCGACACGATGAGCGCGGGCGGCGTGTTCGCGCTGTCCACGTTCACGAAGACGGCCTCCACGCGGGAGATCATCGACGTGGCGCTGGAGGAGATCCACGGCGTGCGCGACGGCGGCCTGAAGCCGCGCGAGCTGAAGGACGCCCAGAGCTACCTGGCCGGCCTGTATCCGCTGCGCACGGAGACCAACGAGTCCGTCGCGTCCGTCATCGCGGATGTCCGCATCCACGGCCTGGGGGACGACTGGGTGGAGAAGTTCCGCGACCGGCTGCGCGCGGTGACGCCGAAGGACGTGGCCCGGGTGGCGAAGAAGTACGCCTTCGCGGACGCGCCCGTCATCGTCGTGCTGGGCAAGGCGTCGGAAGTGAAGCCGCTGCTCGAAGGGCTGGGCCCCATCACCGTGGTGTCGGCGTCGGAGTACGAGTGAGCAGCAGTGCCCGCATCCTCTTCGACGGCGCGGGGGTGATGGTGGTGGACAAGCCGGCCGGGGTGCTCGTCATCCCCGGCCGTGAAGGCGGCCCGTGCCTGCGCGACACGCTGGAGGCGCAGCTGGGCCGCAAGGTGTTCGTGGTGCACCGGTTGGATCGCGACACGTCCGGCGTCCTCGTCTTCGCCCTGGACGCGGCGGTGCACCGCGCGCTCTCCCAGGCCTTTGAAGCGGGCAAGGTGCGCAAGCGCTACCGGGCCCTGGTGGAAGGCCGGCTGGAGACCCCCCAGTGGGTGGACGCGCCGCTGGTGGCGGGCCGCAAGGGCCGCATGCGCGTGGCGCGGCCGGAGGAGCCGGACGCCAAGCCGTCGCGCACGCGGGTGCGTCCGGTGGAGACCTTCGCCAACGTCTCGCTGGTGGAGGCCGAGCCGGTGACGGGGCGCACGCACCAGATTCGCGTGCACCTGCTGGCCCTGGGCCATCCGTTGCTCGTGGACCACCAGTACGGCCGCGAGGCGCCCCTCACGGAGGGGGAGCTGGGAGGGCAGGGGACGCAGGAGGTGCTGACGCGCACGCCGCTGCACGCCGCGCGCGTGGAGTGGCCGGCGCTGCCGGGCGTCGCCGCGGGCGCGGTGGAGGCCCCGCTGCCTCCGGACATGCTGCGGGCGCTGGAGCTGCTGCGCGCGGCCGGGTGACGGCCTTACGGGTGCTTGGTCAACATGAAGCTGTTGGACATGCCGCCCACGCCGTAGCCATCCAGCGCGGAGAGCCACACGGTGCCCTCGGAAGCGTCCACGGTGATGATGGCGGTGCACACGCCGCTGTCGCAGGGGCCGATCTTCGTGGGCGTCACCTTGCCTCGCGAGGACGTCAGCTCCAGGGAGCCCTTGAAGTGCGCGGCCCGGGGGCCCTCGGCGCGCACGGAGATGGTGAAGGACAGGCGGCTCGTGCGCGCGCCTTCGATGGGGTCGAACGTGAAGCCCGTGATGTCGCCTGGAAGGATGGGGTCGTCCGGATGGGGGCCCGCATCCCCGGGCGTCCCCGCGTCGTCCATGGAGCCTGCGTCCACCTCCGCTTCGGACACGCCCGCGTCGAAGGCGATGAGGACCCCCGCGTCCCACTCCTCCTCGGGATCCGTCTCCTTGTCCTTGCCGGGGGGCGTCAGGGTGAGGGCTCCCTCGGCCACCGCCTCCCGCCCGTCATCGAGCCGCAGCTTCACCGTGTGCGCGCCCGAACCCAGGCCCCGGGGCATCGTCACGACGGCGACGCCCTGCGGATCGAACTGCGTCACCACCGCTTCCATCTCATCCACCCAGACGTGGCCCGTCGCCGTCGTGCGGGCGTTCACCTTCTCCTCGCCGTAGTCCACGGAGACGGCGTACTGCGCGTCGAACCGGATGGTGAGCTCCTCGTCCTTCGAGCTGACGAGCAACGTCGCCGGCTCCACCGAGAGGATGGTGGGCTTGGGCAGCGAAGGAGAACTCCCTGAACAGGCCCACGCCAGCACGGCCCACCCCAGCAGCGCGAACGTGGCGCGCCTCACGGAACGAACCTCAGTCCCGCGGACACGGACACGCCACCCAGCTCGGCGCGCAGTAGATCCGTTTCGACGGGGGCGAGCGCGGCTCGCGCCTCCGCGAGGACGCTCCAGCGGCCAAAGCCATACGCACCCTGCACGGACAGGAATCCCATGGTCGCGACTCTGCTCTCATCCACGGCCGTCGGGAAGTCGTCTGAAGTCTGAGATGCATCCACAGACAGTCGATGGCTGAAAGGCAGCACACCCGCGCCTGCTCTGCCGTCCAGCTTGAAGGAGTCATGCTGGAAAAGGGTGACCCGCGCGGACAAAAGCAGGGGAACGCCCCACACGCGCGAATGCACCCCCAGGTCTTCTTGCGGCGCGTCGAACATCGCGTGGCGAAACCCCGCCTCGGCCTCCGCCGCCAGCCGCCCATTCCAGACAGGCAGGGGAACGGAGACCCCCAATGACAGCAGCGGTCCGCCATTGGCTCCGCTCGCGAACGCGGCGCCCCCCAGCAGGAACAACGACAGTCGTTCGCCCGTGCCGCGCGGGGCCAGGGTTTGCGGCGGCGGGGCAGGGGAGGTGGGCGCCGTGAGCTCCACCGTCTCCGGAGGCTTGGGCCGCGCGGGCAGCACGCCGGCCTGGATCCGCGCTGCGTTCGCGGTGGGATCCGCGTCGCGCCAGCGGACCGTGACGGACACGCGCGTGGCCCCTTCGCGGGGATGCACCGTGAAGCGCGCGCGCTCCTTCGAAGGCTCGGCCTTCACCGTGGCGCCCTCCGCGGCGACGTCCAGCTGCGACGGCGGCACCACGCCCTCCGTGCCCGCGAGGATGAGCCAGCCCCCGTCCTCCGGCGACAGCGGATCCGGCGTGAGCGCGGCGACCAGCGGGCGTTCGGCGGGCACCTCCAACGGGGCGCTGCGGTCCGTGGTGAGCGTGCCCCGCGTCGCGAGCACGCGCGCCTCCTTCGCATCCGGAGGCACCTCCACGGGCACCTGCGCGCGGCCCCGTGCGTCCGCCTTCACCGGACCGAAGCGCGCTTCACCGACGGCGACCACCACCTCCGCGCCCGGCGCGGTGGACACGTCCAGCGTCGTGCGTCCCAGGAGGGGAATGTGCACCGGGGTGACTTCCGGGGGCCGGCCATCCTCCACCCAGAAGGCGAGCACCGCCCACAGCGGGTAGCGCACCGGCGGAGGGGTCCAGCGGAAGACGCGCTCCGCGCCGCCCTCCACCCGGGTCGCCTCCCAGGTGCCCGAGGAGGCGGCCGCGCGCACGGGGCCGGCGCCTTTCGGCACCCGCACCCGCACCACCACGGCCGGGTCCTGCCCGAGCACCACGCGCCCGGGCGTCGCCTCCACCTCGGGCGGCTCCGCCCGGGCCACGGCGGCGAGCGACACCCAGAGGAGGACGGCGATGAGGAGCGGCGGACGCATTCGGGAAATCCCGCTTCCCAGTTGACCGCCGCTCCCGCCTTCGGGTCAATCCTCGGCAGGCACGGCGTTGTCCAGCTCCTCATCCGAGGGCAGGATCGCGACCTCGGGCAGCTCCTCGTCCATGGGCACTTCAGCCATGGGCTTGTCCGCCGGGCCCGAGTTCATCTTGGACGGCGGGCTGAAGGCGGGCCGGTCCGCGGGCGCGCCGCCGCCGCGGCCGTGCACCAGCGTCTTGGTGTCGGAGCGGAAGGTGAGGTCCACCTTGTCGCCGCGCACCGCGGTCACCAGGCCGACGCCGAAGGTCGGGTGGTGGATGACCTGATCCACCCGGTAGGTGTCCTTGGGGCTGTACTTGGGCGCGCTGGCGATGTCCTTGCCCGCGAGCTGTTCGTCGAAGGAGATGACCACCTTCTCCGCGCGCGTCGTGCGCGTGGTGCCGCTGGCGGCGCGAGCGGCCTTCGCCGTGGCGGCCTTCGTGGGACGGTCCGTGGTGCCGGGCTTGCCGCGGAACGCGTGTTCCCCGCCGCACGTGTTGCAGCGGACGCGGGCGATCTTCGGACCGACCATCGCGAGGATGGTGTGAGCGAGAGACATCTTGCAGCGGGTGCAGAGGGAATCCACCTCGCCGCCGACCTTCAGGGTAGCCATGCTGTTGTTTCGCTCTGGCCCGGCAACTCCCCGAAAAAAGGGCGCGCCGGGCGTGGAAGGAAAAGGGTCGCGGAACATAACGGCCAGCCCTGGGAGGAGGAAGCCCCATCGCATCCCACCTGTCCGTCACGCACGAGGTCCCCTGCCAACCAGCCATGGCGGTGAGGGTGGGATAACCCGGCGAGGGACTTCGCTTGTGCGCGCGGCGGGGGCACGTAGAGTAGCCAGCCTGAACGCATGACCACCGAGACCCCCAGCAAACCGAACCGCCTGACCGGCGCCTTCGTCCAGTCGGTGGAGGGCTTCGGCAGGGGCCTCATCGACGTCATCGCCACCATTGGCGGCGTGGTCGCCATGGGCCTGGACATCTTCCGCTGGAGCGTCCGGCGCCCCTACCGCCTGAACAACCTGTTCACCCAGCTGGACTTCGTGGGGGTGGGCTCCATCTTCATCGTCGGGCTCACCGGCAGCTTCACCGGCATGGTGTTCGCCCTCCAGACGTCCACCGCCTTCGCCCTGTTCGACGCGGAGAGCCTGGTGGGCCCCACCGTGGCCCTGACGCTCACCCGTGAGCTGTCCGCCGTGTTCGCCGCGCTGATGGTCACCATGCGCGCCGGCTCCGCCATGTGCACGGAGCTGGGCACCATGCGCGTCTCCGAACAGGTGGACGCGCTGGAGACCATGGCCGTCAACCCGGTGCAGTACCTGCTGGTGCCCCGTGTGCTCGCGGGCCTGTTCATGGTCCCCGCGCTCACCATGCTCTTCAACACCACGGGCATGACAGGGGCCTACATCGTCGCGGTGTTCGGCCTGGGCATCTCCCCCGGCACCTTCCTGTCGCGCACCCAGCAGTGGATGGCGCCCTCGGACGTCTACGAGGGCCTCATCAAGGGGGCCATCTTCGGTCTGGCCGTGGCCCTCATCTGCTGCTTCAAGGGCTACAACGCCTCCGGCGGCGCCAAGGGCGTGGGTCAGGCCACCACGGAGGCCATGGTGGCCAGCGCCCTGTCCATCTTCATCCTCGATTTCATCGTCGGCATGATGATGCACTGATGGGCCCGCCGGACTCTCCCTCGGCTCCTCCCGCGTCCACCGGGTCGAAGAAGCCGATGATCGACATCGTGGACCTGCACAAGACCTTCGGTTCCACCAAGGTCCTCACCGGCATCAACCTCACCGTGCCGGCGGGCAGCACCTGCGTCATCCTGGGCGGCTCCGGCTCCGGCAAGACGGTGCTGATGAAGCACATGATCGGCCTGCTCAAGCCCGACAGTGGCAAGGTCATCATCGACGGGGAGGACATCGTCCCCATGAGCGTGCAGGGCCTGCAGCAGGTCCGCCGCAGCTTCGGCATGGTGTTCCAGGCCGCCGCGCTCTTCGACTCCATGACGGTGTTCGAGAACGTCGCCTTCCCCCTGCGCCAGCACACCAGCCTCTCCGAGGACGCCATCCGGGAGAAGGTGCGCAAGCGCCTGGAGCTGATGAGCCTCAAGCCGGAGGTGGAGAACCGCTTCCCCGCGGACCTGTCCGGCGGCATGCGCAAGCGCGTGGGCCTGGCGCGCGCCGTGGTGCTGGACCCGAAGGTCGTCCTCTATGACGAGCCCACCACCGGCCTGGACCCCATCACCACCGACTCCGTGGATGAGATGATCCTCACCGCGCAGAAGGAGCTGGGCGTCACCAGCGTGGTCATCAGCCACGACATCGCCTCCGCCTTCAACGTCGCGGATCAGATTGCCTTCCTCTCCAAGGGCGTCATCGTGGAGAACGGCTCCCCGGAGCAGCTGCGCGAGTCCACGCAGCCCGCCGTCCAGGTGTTCCTGCAGACCTGGTTCGGCAAGAACTAGGGACCGCAAGAATTCCCGTCCCCCATGAAAAGCTGGCACCCGGCATGCAAATCGTTAGAGTCGCGCGCGGCCGGTAGCGCTCGGAGTCACATCAGGTGAAGAAGCTCGTCACGCCCTTCCGTGTGGGCCTGCTGGTCATCGCCGCGGGGGCATTCCTCATCACGTTCGTCTTGTTCGCCACCAAGGGCGGGCTGAGCGACCGGGATTCCACCCAGGTGTGGGCCTATTTCCGGGATGCGTCCGGTCTCGCCGTGCGCGGCCGGGTGCAGATCGCCGGCATCCCGGTGGGTGAAATCAGCGACATCACCCTGGAGGGCACCCGCGCCAAGGTCTGGCTGAAGATCCGCAAGGGCGTGGACGTGCGCCAGGACGCCGCCGTCACCAAGCGCTCGGAGTCGCTCCTGGGCGACTACCTGCTGGACCTGAACCCCGGCACGGAGCAGGCCCCCGCGCTGGAGAACGGCGGGCAGATCCGCCGCGTCATCGACACCCAGGGCGTGGAGGCCGTGTTCGAGTCCCTGTCGCAGATCACCTCCGACATCCAGCAGGTGACGGGCGCGCTGCGCGAGGTGCTGGGCGGGGAGAAGGGCGCCGGCTCCCTGGAGCGCATCGTGGAGAACATGGTCCGCCTGTCGGACTCGGTGGACGCCACGGTGCGCCGCAACACGGACCGCCTGGACACCATCATGGCGAACGTGGAGGGCGTGTCCTCCGATGTGCGCGCCATCACCCAGAGCAACGGCGCGGACGTGGGCCGCATCGTCAACAACGTGGAGATGATCACCAAGGATGTTCGCGAGGTGCTGGGCACCGTCAAGAACATCGTGGGCAGCGGGGAAGGGGAGTTCAAGGAGAGCGTCTCCAGCCTCAAGCAGACCCTGGGCCGGCTGGACAACACGCTCGCCAACCTGGAGGACATCACCCGCAAGGTGAAGGACGGCGAGGGCGCCGCGGGCGCGCTGCTCACCGACGAGCAGCTGGGCCAGCGCGTCAACGAGGCCGTCACCGACATCTCCGACTTCGCCACCCGCCTCACCAACACCCAGACGGAGGTGGGCCTGTTCAGCACCTACCTGGTGTCCCAGGGCGCGTCGAAGAACGGCCTGTCGCTGCGGCTCATCCCCAAGCCGGACAAGTACTACCTGCTGGAGATCATCGACGACCCGCGCGGTTCGGTGAGCACGCAGGTGGTGCAGACCAACCCGCCGTCGGACGGGGACCCGGTCATCCAGACGCAGAAGGTGACCAAGGAGTCCTTCAAGTTCAGCTTCCAGTTCGCCAAGCGCTACTACTTCACCACCCTGCGAGTTGGCCTCATCGAGTCCACGGGCGGTGTGGGCGCGGACCTGCACTTCTTCGACGACGCGCTCACCCTGAAGATGGACGCCTTCAACTTCACCGCGGATGAGCTGAGATACCCGCGCCTGCGCGCCACGCTGCGCGCCCAGGCGTTCGACCACCTGTTCGTGGTGGCGGGCATGGACGACATCATCAACGCCCAGCAGCGCGACACGGCCACCAAGCGCCTGATCGCCGGCCGCGACTTCTTCTTCGGCGCCGGCTTCTTCTTCACCGACGACGACCTGAAGTCCCTCATCGTCACCACGGGCATCCCCGCGCTCTAGGCACGGGGGCGCCTTCCGGGCCCCCGGGTGTCCCTTGTCCCCTTGACCTTGCGGGGCAGGTGTCGTACCCGGCACGGGCACGGGGTTTCCCTTCACGAAGCGCCGTGCCCTGACGCAAGCGGTTCGCGCCCGGTCACTCCCCAGGAAGCCCGCATGTCCCTTCTCGTCGTCGGTTCAATCGCGCTGGACTCGCTGGAAACGCCCTTCGGCAAGAAGGATGACGTGCTCGGCGGTTCGGCCACCTACTTCTCCACCACCGCGTCCTTCTTCGGGCCGGTGCAGCTGGTGGCGGTGGTGGGCGAGGACTTCCCGGAGGCCCACCTCCAGTTCCTGCGCGGGCGCGGCATCGACCTGGAGGGGCTCACCCGCGAGGCCGGCCGCACCTTCCGCTGGAAGGGCAAGTACGGCTGGGAGCTCAACGAGGCGCAGACGCTGGACACCCAGCTGAACGTCTTCGAGTCCTTCTCGCCCAACCTGCCGCAGGCGTACCGGGAGACCCCCTACGTCTTCCTGGGCAACATCCACCCGGAGCTCCAGTCGCGCGTGCTGGACCAGGTGAAGGCGCCCAAGCTGGTGGCCGCCGACACGATGAACTTCTGGATCCAGGGCAGCCGCCCCGCGCTCCTGAAGACGCTCCAGCGCGTGAACCTGCTCTTCATCAACGACGCGGAGGCGCGCCAGCTGTCCGGCGAGCACAACGTCGTGAAGGCCGCCCGCGCCATCCTGGCCATGGGCCCCTCGCGCGTGGTCATCAAGCGCGGCGAGCACGGCGCGCTGCTCTTCGACCAGGACCACATCTTCGCCTGCCCGGCGTTCCCCCTGTCGGAGGTGTTCGACCCCACCGGCGCGGGTGACACCTTCGCCGGCGGCTTCATGGGCACCCTGGCGTCCGCGTCCTACGACAAGGTGGACGGGCAGCTGCTGCGCAAGGCCATGGTCATGGGCAGCGTGATGGCCTCCTTCACCGTGGAGAAGTTCAGCCTGGAGCGCCTGCGCGAGGTGAAGCGCCCGGAGATCCACGCCCGCTTCGCCGAGTTCAAGAAGCTCACCCACTTCGACGACCTGGGCCCCCTGGGCTGAAGCCAAGCGACCAGGAAGGGCGGGCGACTCGGTGTGGAACTTGACGGGCCGCTCCCACCTTCCCTAGGCTCGCCTGAACGCAGTGGATGAATAAATCCGGCATGGCCACCCTTTTTCAGCCCGACCGTGGGTGGAGAGGCCCCTGCCGGGAGGTCACGGGTTGAGCGAAAACCGAAAGTACGCGCGGGTTGGCACCCACCTGCGCTGCTGGTGCGAGGGTGAGAACGTGACCCTGTATGCGCGCATCGCCAACCTGAGCGAGGGCGGACTCTTCCTGAGGACGAGCACGCCCCTGGCGAAGGGTTCGCGGGCGCAGGTGCGGCTGTCGCAGGAGACGGACGCGGCGTTGCATGCCGAGGCGACCGTCGTGTGGTTGCGCGGAGGCGAGCAGCCTGTCGGGCGGCCTCCGGGCATGGGCTTGAGATTCGAAGCGTTGGACGCGAACGCGCTGGCGAGCCTGCGGCGCATCATCTCCCAGCAGCAGACCTCCCCATAGGCTCCCCATGCGCATCGCCGTCATCTCCGACATCCACTCCAACATCGAGGCCCTCACGGAAGTCCTGAGGGTGGCGGAGCACCAGAAGGTGGACCGCTTCGTGTCGCTGGGGGACATCGTCGGCTACGGGGCGTCGCCCAACCCGTGCTGCGAGCTGGTGCGCTCGGTGGCGGAGATCACGCTGCTGGGCAACCACGACGCCGCGGTCGCCGGCCGGATGGACTACTCGTACTACTACGACGCCGCCCGGCACGCGCTCGACTGGAGCGCCAACGTCCTCTCCGACGAGAACCTGGCCTGGCTGCGCAGCCTTCCGTACACGTACCGGATTGGAGAGGTGGGCTTCTGCCACGGCTCGCCCATCGATCCGAAGGCGTACGAGTACATCTTCGCGCTGGAGCAGGCGCGGGAGCTGACGCCGTACGTGGCGGAGCTGCCGGAAGTGACGTTCATCGGCCACAGCCACCTGTGCCGGGCGTTCGCCATTGGCAACGGTGAGGTGAACGACGTGGTGGCCCAGAAGTTCGTGCTGCGCAAGGGCTACAAGTACATCGTCTCCGTGGGCAGCGTGGGGCAGCCGCGCGACTACGACAACCGGGCCTGCTTCGTCATCTGCGACACGGACGCGCGCACGGTGGAGTACCTGCGCGTGGAGTACGACATCGAGACGTCCGCGCAGAAGATCTTCGACGCGGACCTCGCGCTGAACTTCGGCAAGCGGCTGTTCCTGGGCGTCTGAGGGCCTGACGCCCCCGGTGCGGAAAAGCGGCGCAACCGGGCGGAAGGTGGCATAAACCGGGGCCGTGCGTCCCCAGGTCCTCCGTCCGATGCGGCCCGTCAAGGGCCTTGGCCTCGCCGTCCTCGTCCTCCTCGTGCTCGGTGCGTCCGGGTGCCGTCGCGCTCCGGCGCCGCCGTCACCCGAATACGAGCAGGCCACGAAGCGCTGGAGTTCGCTGTACGCGCAGAAGCTGGACGGCGCGTACCTGGATCCGGCGACGGGGGAGATTGAAGCGCTGCTGCAGCGCGTGCCCGCCGACAGCGTGGACTCCGTCGCGGCGCAGGACCTGCTGCGCCGCATCGACGAGGGCCGCACGCGGATGATGGCGGCCGCGGCGGAGCAGCAGCGCGCGGTGGAGAGCGCCCAGGCGCTGCCCACCTCCGACCCGTCCCAGACGGGCATCGCGCAGCCGGAGGCCCTCCCGTCCGAGGCGCCGGTGGACGCGGGGCTGGGGGATGCGGGGATGGTCGGTCCCCAGGTGGGCACGCCGGCCTCCGAGCTGGTGGCCGGCTTCCGGGGCTGCTTCCAGCGCGCCATGCCCGTCCAGGTGGAAGGGCGGGGGATGCGGGAGGGCTGGAAGCTGAGCGACCGGGCGTCCTGCCGGCTGGAGTTCCCCAGCCATGCGGACACGATGGTGTTGATTGAAGACGGCCGCGTGCTGGCGCTGTTACCCACCAGCGAGATGCGCACCGTGCAGCGGTACGCGGATGGCGGCGTGGTGTCCTCCGACGCCGGCCGTTGAAACCCCCTTTTTCCCTTTCGTGACTGACGACCTTCGATGAACGAACAGACCTTCATGAAGTTGATGCGTGTGCTGCCCAAGTCGGCGGTGTCCTCCGCGGTGGGCCTGGCCACGCGCCTGCCCGCGCCGGCGCCGGTGCACCACTGGGCCATGCGCGCCTTCGCCAAGGCGTACAACGTGGACATGGCGGAGGCCGAGCACGCCTTCGAGAACTACCCCACTTTCGCCCAGTTCTTCACCCGCGGCCTCAAGCCGGGCCTGCGCCCGGTGGACGGGGGCAAGAACGTCGTCGTGTCGCCGGTGGATGGTCGGGTGTCCCAGGTGGGCTACTCGGACAACGGCCGGTGCCTGCAGGCCAAGGGCATCGAGTACACGGTGGACGAGCTCTTGGGGGACGCGCAGGCCGCGAAGCCCTTCCACGGCGGCGCCTGGACGACGCTGTACCTGTCGCCCCGCGACTACCACCGCATCCACGCGCCGCTGGGCGGCACCATCACCGGGTACGCGTACATCCCGGGTGAGTTCTGGCCGGTGAACCCCGCGTCGGTGAAGAACAAGCAGTCGCTGTTCTGCGTGAACGAGCGGCTGGTGACGTACCTGGACACGCCCGCCGGCAAGGTGGCGGTGGTGAAGGTGGGCGCCACGTGCGTGTCGCGCATCAAGGCGTCCTACGAGGACATCACCACCCACATTGGCCAGCCGGGCAAGGTGCACCGCTACGGCGCGGGCATCCCGGTGGAGAAGGGTGGGGAGCTGGGTCGCTTCGAGATGGGCTCCACCGTCATCCTCTGTTTCGAACCGAAGCGGGTACGCTGGGACGAAAGCCTCCAGCCGGAAGCGGTGGTGCGCATGGGCACGCGCATCGGGGAGATCGTGTGAGTCAGAAGATCAACGGCGTGAAGGGGATGAACGACCTTCTGCCTGGCGAGATTGAAGTCTGGCAGTTCGTGGAAGGCACCGCGCGCACGCTGTTCGGCCGCTTCGGCTACGGCGAGGTGCGCACGCCCATGGTGGAGGACACCGCCCTCTTCGTGCGCAGCGTGGGCGAGGAGACGGACATCGTCGGCAAGGAGATGTACACCTTCGAGGACAAGGGCGGCCGCAGCCTGTCCCTGCGTCCGGAGGGCACCGCGCCCGCGGCGAGAGCGTACATCGAGCACTCGGTGAGCAACGCGGAGCCGGTGTCGCGCTGGTTCTACATGGGGCCCATGTTCCGCTACGAGCGGATGAAGACGGGCCGCTACCGCCAGTTCTCCCAGATTGGCGCGGAGGCGTACGGCGCGAAGGAGCCCGCGCAGGACGTGGAGCTGATGGACATGGTGGTGCAGTTCCTGGAGGCGCTGGGCCTCAAGGACGTCACCCTGAACATCAACTCGCTGGGCGACGAGACGTGCCGGCCCGCGTACCACGCGAAGCTGGTGGAGTACCTCAACGCGCACCGGGAAGAGCTGTGCGCGGACTGCCAGCAGCGGCTGGAGCGCAACCCGCTGCGCGTGCTCGACTGCAAGAACGAGAAGTGCCAGGCGGTGGCTGGAGCCGGGCCCAACGTCCTGGAGTTCCTGTGCGAGCCGTGCCGCGCGCACTTCGGCGACCTGCAGCGCAAGCTTACCCAGCTGGGCATCCGCTACGTGGTGAACCACCGGCTGGTGCGCGGCCTGGACTACTACACGCGCACCGTCTTCGAGTTCATCGCGTCGCACCCCGCGCTGGGCACCGCCAGCACCGTGGGCGGCGGCGGGCGCTACGACAAGATGATGAAGGGCCTGGGCGGGCCGGACGTGCCCGCCGTGGGCTTCGCCATGGGCCTGGACCGGCTGGTGCTCCTGCTCAAGGAGGGTGGCAAGACGTTCACCGCCCAGCCGGACCTGTTCATCGTCGCGGCGGACGTGGACGCGGCCTGCCAGGACGCGGCGCTGGCGCTGACCAGCCGCCTGCGCCGCGAGGGCTTCTACGTGGAGTTCGACACGCGTGGCGGCAGCCTCAAGAGCCAGATGAAGCGCGCGGACAAGTCCGGCGCCCGCTTCTCCCTGGTGCTGGGCGGCGACGAGCTGCGCAGCGGGCAGGCGAAGCTCAAGCCGATGGCGGGCGGAGACCTGGTGCCGGTGGCCCTGGACAACGTGGGCAAGACGCTGCGCGCCCAGCCGGCCGCAGCTCCCGCGCCCCAGGGATGATCCGCCGCTGATCCTCCGATCCGGTCCGCCGGGTCGGAGGGCAGGCGGCCGGCCCGTCTTCCCTGAAAATCCCGGAGTAAAGGTGTTAAGCATCGTAAGTCCTGGGAATCGCTGGGAGATTGAGGCTCCAGAGATTCGCGAGCGTTGAGAGGCTGGGGTAGATTCGGTCTCCGATGGCGAGCGTCCCCCGCACCGCATCCGTGATCGATGGCCCGCGCTGGATCCCCGTGGATGGGGACAGCATGTGGCCGTCGTTGCGTGCGGGTGACGTGGCGGAGGTGGAGCCGCTGGTGGAGGCCCCGCGTCCGGGCGAGGTGGTACTGGCGCGCTTCGAGTCCTCGCTGGTGCTGCACCGGGTGCGCTGGTGTGACGGCGACGTGTGCGCGCTGCGCGGGGACAATGGCGGGGGCGAAGATCCGCCGCTGCCTGTCTTCCGTATCCTGGGGAAGGCGCGGCGGGTGCGCCGTGGGGGCGCGGTGCTGGAGATGGAGCGCTGGGACGTAGGCCCCCGCCTGCTGGGCCGGTGGCGCGCGACGGTGAAGCGTCGGCTGGCCACGTGGCTGGGAAGGACGGGCCGCCCATGAGCTTCGCGGAAGCCAGCGTTCCCCGCCGCCGCGCGGGTGCTTCGGGCGAGTGGTTCGGGGCGGACTTCCTCGTGCTGGACGCGGAGGGGCGCACCCTGCGCGGACTCAACGCGACGGCGGCGCGCATCTGGGCCTTGTGTGACGGCCAGCGCACGGTCCGGGCGGTGGCCGAGGCGGTGGCGCAAGAGTCTTCAACCGACGTGGGTCCGGTGTTGGCCGACACGCTGCGCTTCCTCACGGAATTGCAGCGGCGGGGACTGGTGGATGAAGTGCGCGCGCCGGCCGGTGCCGCGCCTCGGGAGGTTCGATGATGCGTGCGCTCGTGGCGGTGCTGGCGGGTGCGGTGGTGCTGTCTGCGTGCTCGGAGGGGGTGTCCCCCCGTCCGCCTCCGGCCGTGACGCCGGGGCAGGGGAGCGACAGCGCCGGGCCGCTGGATCCGACGGACGTGCTGGCCGGGGGCGGAAGCGTGGCCCGGCCTCCGCCCGAAGCGCAGGGGGACCCCGTGGCGGGGGAGCAAGTGCCTCCCGTGGAAGCGCAGCCGCCGTCCGGAAGCGCGCGGGTGGTGGGCGCGGCGTCCGGGCCGGTGGGCCTGTCCCAGGTGGATCAGGTGGACGTGGACTTCGTGGTCCGGGGCGTCCGGGGCAGGGGCCAGGTGGACGTGGAGTTCATCACGCCCACCGGGCGGCCGTACGAGAAGCAGGGCCAGACGGTGGAGGCGCCGCCGGAGGAGTCCCGCACGCTGCGCTTCTCGCTGCCGGTGGCGGGCACGCAGGTGACCGCGTCGCGGATGACGGGCACGTGGCAGGCGCGTTTCTTCCTGGATGGCGTGCTGCTCGCCACCACCCCCTTCACCCTGGAGCCGTGACGTGAGCGCCGCCATGAACCTGCGAACCCTCACGCTCCTCGCCGGCGTGCTGCTGCCCGTGGTGGGCTTCTCCCAGACCTGGACCGCCCGGATGGTGCCGTCCGCGGGAGAGACCGTCGCGCGGGTGGTGATGGACGAAGCGTCCGAGCTCGTCGTGGAGGTGACGAACACGGCCACGTCTGCGTATGACAACTCCCGGCTGTCGGAGGTGTCCTTCGTCCTGCCGGATGGCTACCAGTTCCTGGGCGGCCTCCCCGCGGCGGAGACGCCGGATTGGAAGATTGAATACTTCGACGCGCCTTCGCGGCGGCTCACGTTCCAGTCCAGCGTGGGGTGCTCGGATGACGCGGAGCGGGGGCTGGCGCGGGGGCAGAGCGCCCGCTTCGTGCTGAGCGTGGTGGCCCCCCTGGACCGCGCGAACGACAAGGCCAATGAGCGCCTGATGGCGGGCACCTACGGCCGCGACCAGTGCGATGGCACGAACTACACCATCAACCTGGCCACCTATTCGTGGACGCGCTCCAGCCTGTCGTCCACGGTGACGATGACGCCTCGCGGGGTGGCGGCCAACGGGAACGCCGTGGCCCGCGTCGTCGTGGAGAACCGCACCAACGCGAACACCGGGACGCTCACGGTGGACAACCCCACGTCCACGAGCGCCGTGCCGCTCACGACCGTGGGGACCGAAGCGCCGTTCAACAAGACGGTGCCGCTCCGGGGCGCCGGCGTCTTCGTGATCAACGTGCGGCCGACCGCGGCCGGCACGGTGGCGGCGCGGGTCCGCGCGCGAGCGACCGCGGGCACCGTCACCGCGCCGCTGGCGGATTCGCCGATGGTGGACGTGGGCGCCTTCGTGGCGGCGGCGGACATGGACGTGGTGGATGCGTTCGCCGACGAGCAGGTGACGCTGCGGCTCACGGTGCTCAACACCTCCACCGCGAACACGTACGCGAACGTGCACCCGCGCGCGCCCGTGCTGGTGGGCAACGCGACCGCGACGCTCGTGTCCGGGCCTTCGCCGGAGACGGTGGCGCAACTGGCCCCGGGGGCCTCCGCGCAGTTCACGTGGCGCTACCAGGTGTCCGGCGCGCCCGGCGCAAGCTACCAGTTCCAGGTGCGGGCGGACGCGACGCTCAACGGCGCGCCGGTGGTGAGCGACCTGGTCACGACCGCGCGCAAGGGGCGCATCGTCCTGCAGCGCGTGCGGCTGAGCCAGGAGGCGGTGTCCACCGCGGCGACGAACGTCACGGTCGCGTACACGGTGCAGAACCGCGGCCCGCTGCCCCTCATCGAGGTGAAGCTGTTCAAGCCGGCGGTGAACTTCTTCGCCGTCGCCGCGTCCGGGCCGCAGCCCGTGAACGACTGGACCCTCTACTACGACAACGCGTACTACCTCTGGGAGTCGAACTCCGGCGAGGGCATTCCCCCGGGCGGCGAGCTCACCTTCCGCGTCACGTATTCGGGCTTCAGCGCCGTCACCGGGGACACGGTGTTCCGCCACCGCCTGGAGCTGAACCAGGGCTACAACGATCCTCGCATCCACGTGAACGCGTGGATGACGCTGCTCGCGGTGACGAGCGCGCCGGATGTCCAGCGCGTCACCGGCGTGGCGCGCGACGGCAGCGTGACGCTGACGTGGGACAACCCCTTCAACCACGGCGGCACCCTGGTGCTGCGCGCGCAGGGGACGGCGCCCCCCAACGCCGCGCCCGTCAGCGGCGTTCAGTACGCGGTGGGCGACGTGCTGGGCAACGCGACGGTGGTGTACTCGGACGAGTTCAGCTCCGCCTCCAGCTTCACGGACACCTCCGTCACCAACGGCACGACGTATGTCTACCGCGTGTTCAACGCGGACGACGCGCGCCGCTACGGACCGGGCACGCAGCCCACCTCGCTGGGCCTGCTGGCCACGCCGCGCGCTCGGACGGCGGGGCAGCCGCTGTGGTGCTACTCGGTGGGGCTGGCCTCGAAGTTCCAGCCCGTCACCGCGCTGGGCGAGGGCATCTTCAGCTCCTTCAACGATTCGGTGGTGGGCAACCTCACCAGCGTGGCCAACCCGGCCGAGGACGGCGCGGAGCGCTTCCGGCCGGTGAAGCTGTCGGGCGCGGTCGGCAGCCGCTTCCCGGTGGTTCCGCTGCTGGGCCGGCCGGGGCAGCAGTTCCTCGTCGTGGGCGACCAGGCCGGTGTCCCGGCGGTGATCAACGCGGCCACAGGCGAGTTCCTGTGGCGCAACACCACGATTGGCCTGGGCAACATCAGCTCGTTCCCCGTCACCCAGTTGCTGGACTACGCGAACCCGGCGTACCGGGCGATGTACTCCAACGTGGATCTGGCCATCTTCGCGACGCGCCTGTCCTCCGCCACGCAGAACCAGGTCGTTGCGCTGAACGCGGCCACGGGCGCGTTCATCTGGCGCTACCGGCCCGGGGACCTGGGGATGATCAGCGGCGGCATGCTGGTGGACTACACGACGAACAAGCTCTACGTCGGGACGAAGACGGGCGTGGGCAGCACGAGCACCCTGCGCATCCTCAACAGCCTCACCGGCCAGGAGCTGGGCCGGCGGGCGCTGGGGGACCTGGAGTACGGCGTGGTGCGCAACCCCGCGTCCAACCAGATCCTCGTCACCGCCCAGGACGGCATGGTGTACGGGCTGGATCCGGCCACGCTCGCGACCGTGTGGTCGGTGTCGCTCGTCACGCAGCCGACGGCCGCCGCGTTCACCCACTTCGTGCGCCCGCTGGGCCGGGGCTTCGTGGCCAGCCTCTCCAACGGCACCCTCCAGCGCTGGGAGGTGGATGCGAACAACGTCCCCGTGTGGAAGTGGACGACGACGACGCCCATCACGAAGCCGTCCGGCACCTTCGCCCTCAACGTGAGTGGCGTGGCGCGCATCTACGTCGGCAGCTCCGACGGCAAGGTGCACCAACTGGATGCGGAGACGGGTGTCGATACAGGGCAGGTGTCCATCGGATCCGCCCAGGAGATCGGCACGCCCACCATCGACCATACCGTGGGCCGGCTGCACGTCGGCTCGGCGGATGGTCGCATCTGCGCGTTCCCGGTGCCCTTCCCATGAGCGCTCGACCTCCGCAGCAGCCCGCGGTCAAACCGACCGCGTCGAAGCCCGCGCCGGCCGCGCCGGCCGTGTACGTGCCGCCCGCCATCCTGTGGGAGCAGCCCTTCGTCGCGCTGGCGCAGATCTCCGCCTGCAACATCCCCGGTGAATCGGAGTGCGTGCCGTGAGCGGTGGGGGCCCGTCGTCGGGTCCCCGTGATGCCGCGCTCCGGGTCACCCTCGCCGGGTGGACGGTGGCGCTGGAGATGGAGGACGGCGCGCTCGCCGCGACGCTGGGGCGCGTGTTCAGCGCGTTCCTGGCGCCGGCCGCAGGGACCTCCTCCGATGCCCGGCTCGTGCTGCGGGCCCCTTCGATTTCGCGACCTCCGCCCGCCGTTCGGGAGCTGCCCCGGCTGGAGCCCGGCGCTTCGGGGACGCTGCGGGTGGAGGGGGAGGACTACGCGGCGGTGCTGTCCGGGGACCGGACCCACGCGGACGTCACCGGGGCCGGACGCTTCCCGGTGGAGACGGTGCTCAAGGTGATGCTCGCCTCGGCGCTGGCGAAGCGCGGAGGACTGCTCATCCACGGCGTGGGACTGGCCTTGGGCGAGCGGGCGGCGTTGTTCGTGGGTGCTTCCGGCGCGGGCAAGAGCACCCTGGGCGGGTTGTGGCACGACGCCGGGGGCATGGTACTCGCGGATGAGCTGGTGGCGGTGTGGCCGGAGGGCGGTGGGG
>NZ_RAWD01000156.1:0-21635 GCF_003612065.1 Corallococcus sp. CA047B | reverse complement strand
CCGGGAGACGGGGGGCCGGGCCTGCGTGCTCCCCAGGTCGAAGGCGATGCCGCAGTAGCCGCAGGTGTAGTGCGTCTGCCCGGGCTTGAGCGCGAAGGGGGCGTTGCAGTCGGGGCAGCGGGGCGATCTGGGTCCGGTCCGGGCCATGGGATGGGTCTACACCATCCGGGCGACATGGGCGGGCCGGTTGAAACACAGAAGCCCCCTTCCTCCCGTGGGAGGAAGAGGGCTTCCGAGACTCCAGCAGCGGAGTGTGTGTCAGCGACTACGGGACGGTGGCCTTGATGGACACGCCCGTGAACGCGCTGTAGCCGCGCACGGAGACGTACCAGGTGCCCGCGGCGGGGCTGTTCAGGGTGCACGTCTCCGCGTTGCCGCTGGCGTACGGGCGGCAGTTGTAGGCGCTGGTGGTGGGCTGCGAGCCCTGGCGCACGTAGAGGTCCGCGTCACCCGTGCCGCCCGACTGCACGACGGTCAGCGTGGTGGCCCCGGCCGGCACGGTGATGGCGTAGTGCGTGAAGGAGCTGGTGGCGCCGGACAGGCCCGTCTTCTCCAGCAGCGTCGTGCCCGGAGGCGTCGTGCCGTTGATGGTGTTGTTGATCCACGTCTCGAAGGACGACACGCGGCCGTACAGGCCCGGGTAGCGCGAGTCCGCGCAGCCGTAGCCCCAGCTCACGATGCCCGCGAGGACGCGGGTGCCGCCCTTGAGGACGGTGAGGGGACCGCCGGAGTCACCCTGGCAGGAGTCCTTGCCGGGGGAGGCCGCGCCCAGCTGGTCCGCGGAGATGACCTCGTCCGGGTACTTCGCCTGCACGTCGCCGTTGGTCATCAGCGCCACGTCGACCGTCTGGAGCGTGGTCGGCAGCGAGGAGGAGCCGCTGCTCAGCGTGCCCCAGCCCGTGACGCGCGAGATGACGCCCGCGTTCGTCACGCCCGCGGCGGCGTCCGCCGCCGTGACGATGGGGATGGCCTTCGCGTTCGGGCCGCTCAGGTCCAGGGGCGAGGACAGCTTCAGCAGCGCCGCGTCCTTGCCGACGTTGGCGTCCACGTAGCCCGGGACCACGAAGACCTGGGAGACCGTGCGGACCTGTCCGTTGGTGGCCGTGCGGTTGGTGATGCCCGCGACGACGCGGCCCGGCTTGCTGATGGTGCCGCCCGAGTTCACGCAGTGCTGCGCGGTCAGGATCCAGTTCTCGTTGATGATGGAGCCGCCGCAGAAGTGGCTGCCGCCGCTGCTCTGCAGGGACACCTGCCACGGGTTCTCCGTGATGGTGGTGGCGCTACCACCGACGATCTCCTGCGTGGCCGCGGCAGGAGCCTCCTCCTTCGGGGCCTGCTCCTGGCTCGCCTGCGGCCCACAACCGATGACCAGCAGCGACATCACGCTCGCGGTAGCCCAGCCACGTACGACCTGACCTGAAAGCATGTGAACCTCGTATAGGGGGGATTCGCGGAAACGGGTGCATTGTGGAGGAGCCCGGAGCTTCTTGTAAACTCCTCAAGCGCGTTTTTTTATCGCAACCGGATGACTACTGTATGTTTCATCCGGTTTCATCCGTTGACGCTGCCCGGTCGTTCCCACGGTGGAATTCCAGTGAACGCTTCGACGAGGAAGTCCACCATCACCCGGACCTTGGCGCTCACGTGGCGGCGGCTGGGGTAGAGGGCCAGCACGTCGATGTCCGGCAGGTGATGGTGGGGCAGCACGCGCACGAGCCGGCCCAATCGCAGGTCCTCCGCGACGAGGAACGTGGGCTGCCAGGAGATGCCCGTGCCGGCGAGTGTCGCGGCGCGCAGGGTGTCACCGTTGTTGGTGTGCATCACGCAACGCACCTTCACGCTGGAGGCCGCGCCGGCGTCATCCACGAGCTGCCACTCGTCAGCGGTGGCGGAGTAGGAGTAACCCAGGCAGGCATGGTCGCCCAGGTCCGCGGGGACCTTGGGGCGTCCGTGGCGGCGCAGGTAGGCCGGTGACGCGCACACGAGGTTGCGGGAGGTGGCCAGCTTGCGCGCCACGTGGGTGGTGGCGCCCGCGCGCGAGACGCGGATGGCCAGGTCGTAGCCCTCGTCGATGATGTCCACGACCCGGTCGTTCAGCGCCACGTCCAGCTCCACGTCGGGGTAGCGGCCCATGAAGCGGGGCCAGAGCGGCGCCAGGTGCAGGATGCCGAAGCTCACCGGGGCGTTGATGCGCAGCCGCCCGCGCGGCTGCAACGACGCGGAGGACGCCAGCGCCTCGGCTTCCGCCACCTCGTCCAGGATGGAGCGGCCCCGCTCGTAGAGCGCTTCACCTCCCTGGGTGAGCGACAGTTTGCGCGAGCTGCGGTTGAGCAGGCGGGTTCCCAGGTGTGACTCCAGCTCGTTCACATACCGGGTGACATTGGCGGGCGATGTGTCGAGCGCATGCGCCGCCCGCGTGAAGCTGCCCTTCGCCACCACCGTCACGAAGACCTCGAATGCGCGCAACCGGTCCATCCCCTGCCTCCTCAAGATTCACAAAAGCTGAAGGGTTGAACCATCTTCGCTGCCTTCTTCCAAGGGAAGCTGAACCCTATGTTTGCTTCATCGACGGGGCACGACGCCTCGCCGGGTGGTTGCTCCCCTTCGCGTCCTGGAGTCCGTCATGTCCTCCTTCTTCACGTCGTCCCGCCGCACCCTGCTCGCCGGCGCCGCCGGTCTGGGCGCCTCGCTGATGATGGCCTCCGCCGCCAGGGCCGCGTCGGGCCCGTCGCTTCCCCGGGGCTTCGAGCAGCGCCACGCCGACGTCAATGGCACCCGCCTGAGCTACCTCATCGGAGGCCAGGGTTCGCCGGTGGTGCTGCTGCACGGCTACACGCAGACGGGCCACATGTGGCTGCCGCTGCTGCCCCATCTTGCCCAGCACCACACCGTCATCGTGCCGGACCTGCGTGGCGCGGGCGGGTCCTCCAAACCGGCCTCCGGCTACGACAAGAAGACGCTGGCGGTGGACATCCACGCGCTGACGACCTCGCTGGGCCATGAGCGCGTGCGCATCGTGGGGCACGACATCGGGTTGATGGTGGCGTACGCCTTCGCGGCCCAGTTCCCCCAGGCCACGGAGCGGCTGGTGTTGATGGATGCGTTCCTGCCCGGCGTCGGTGACTGGAAGCAGGTCTGGCTGCTGCGGGACCTGTGGCACTTCCACTTCACCGGCGAGACGGCCCTGGCGCTGGTCAAGGGCCGGGAGCGGACGTACTTCGAGCACTTCTGGAACGACTTCGCGGCGGATCCGAAGCGCTCGGTGCCAGAGGCGGACCGCCGTTTCTACTCGAAGGCCTACGCGCAGCCGGGCGGCATGCAGGCGGGCTTCGAGTACTTCAAGAGCTTCGAGCGCGACGCGCAGGACTTCGCCGGGTTCGCGGCGACGCCGCTGACGATGCCGGTGCTGGTGCTGACGGGGGAGAAGGCCAGCGGCAACGGCCTCATCGAACAGGCGAAGCTGGTGGCGTCCAACGTCCAGGGCCAGGTCGTCCCCGGCTCGGGGCACTGGCTGATGGAGGAAGCGCCCCAGGTGGTGATTCCCGCGCTCACCACGTTCCTGGATGCGCCGTGAGGCACGCGGCTTCAGCGCCGCGCTCGGGCCAGGGCACCACGCCGAGCGCATCGGCCGCGAGCAGGAAGTCGCCCACCATCCGGCCCTGGGCTCCGAGCGTGGCGGGGGAGGCCGTCGCCGCGAGCGCTTCGCGGCCCCGCTCGCGCCACGCCGCGTCCTGCGTGAGGGCGTGCAGTGCGGCCAGGAAGCGCGCCGCCGCCACGTTGTGCGCGAACGGGCGCTCCCGCCTGGCGAACATGCCCACCGCGTCCCGGTCCGGCGTCTGTTCGTAGAGCGCGCCTCCTGACGGATCCGCGAAGTCCCGCAGCATCGCCTGGCCCACGCGCAGGCTCGCGTCCCGGTAGCGGGCCTCCCCCGTGGTCCGCGCGAGCAGCGCCAGGGCCCGTCCCAGCGCCGCCGCGTCCGCCAGGAAGCGCGGGCCCGAGTGGGGCGTGGCCTCGCGCCACACCTCGCCGTCGCTGCCCACGTGGGTCGCGAGCAGCACGTCCACGGTCTTCCTCGCGGCGGCGAGGGCCCGTGCGTCGCCGGTGGCTTCGTGCAGCGTGACGAGCGCGGCCACGGCGAGCCCGTTCTCCCGCGAGTACACATGCGGGTCCACCCATGGCAGGCCGAGCGCCCGGCGTCCCGCGTCGTCCCGCGCGTAGTAGACGTGCCCATCCACGAACGGGATGCTCCGGTCGTGCGCGCCCACGTCCGCGTCCTGGTTCGCGTAGAACGTGCCGTCTGGAGCCTGGAGGAAGCGCTCCAGATAGCGGGCGATGCCGCGTGCGTCCTCCAGGAGCGCGGGCGTCCGCAGCAGGGCCCAGGCCCGCGCGTAGGCCTCCAGGTTGGATGCCTGCATGAACATCAGCTTCTCGAAGTGGGGCGCCTTCCAGTGGGGCGCCGCCGAGTATTGATAGACGCCGCCCCACACGGGGTCGACCACCGCGCGCTGCCGCTCCAGCGTGAGGATGATGCGCTCACGCGCCGCCGCATCCCCGCGCGCGGCGCGGAGCACCTCGAACTCCACGTTGGCCCCGAGCGGCGCCTTCTGGGTGCGGCCCCAGCCGCCCTCCTTCGGGTCGTACCAGCCGTCCAGGTCCCGGGCGACGCTGGCGGTCACCCACGGCAGCATCGCGGGGGCGGCGGGCAGGTCCAGCGGCAGCGGGCGCGCGGTGTCGCGGGCCTCCACCTCCAGGGCCTCCACGCGTTGGAGCAGGGCGCGCAGTCGCTCCGGCGCGAGGTAGCCCCGGTACTTGCCCACCTCCTCCGCGTCGGGCGTGAGGAGGATGGTGGCGGGCCAGCCGTAATCCACCCAGCGCTCGGCGAGGTCCGGCCGCGCGTCCACGTCCACGCGGATGGCCACGAAGCGTTCGCGCAGCAGCCGGCCCACCTCCGGGTCGCGGTAGGTCGTCTCGTCCATCACGTGGCACCAATGGCACCACTCGGCGGCGCCATCGACCAGGATGTAGCGGCCCTCGCGCTTCGCACGCGCGAAGGCCTCCGGACCCCAATCCTCCCAGGTGAACGCGGGTGTCTGTCCAAGCGCCCGGGCCCGGACGATGTCCACCTCCGGGGGCGTACCGGCCCGGACGTGGCCTCCGGGCGCGGCGGCGCGGTGGCAGGCGGACAGTGCGAGCATGATGGCGAGCGCGAGGCGCGGTGGAGCACGGTGCATGTGCTCCACGGTACGGCCCAGGGGCCCGGATGGTTTCACCGGGTGTCAGGGCCGGGGCGCCGCTCCACCCCGGGTGCTTCTTCCCTCTCACCGGGGCGCGTCAGGGTTCATGCGGCCCGTGCGTGCGCTTTACCGCACCCGGGTGGAGGACGGCATCGTGCCGCACACCTGCTTCCTGGGGCCGAAGCGGATTAGACTTGCATCGCTGATGCGTCTGGGACCGCCAGCAGATGAGGGGTTGATGAGCGTGCGGATGATGTCGGGTCGGATGTGGGCTGTTTTGTCGGTGGTGGGCAGTCTGATGTTGGCGGGATGCGGAGCCTCCTCGTCGTCGCAGGACGCGGGCCCTTCCGCCGACGCGGGAGCCTCTGCCGATGCGGGCAATCCAGACGGTGGCGAGACCGCGGAAGCCCTGCCGTGTGAGCGAACGCTGGGGGTCTGCGCGGGAGCCCGGCGCGCCCAGGTCGACGGTGTCTATGAATCCGTGTGCACGGCGCGCTCGTATGGGTCGACCTACGAGGACGTGGAGACGCGCTGTGACGGCGTGGACAACGACTGCGACGGGGTGACGGATCCTCCCGCCCGGTGGTCGAAGGTCGCTTCGCTGGGGAGTGCCCTGACCCGGAACAATGTGAGCAGCCTCCGCATCCCCGAGGGCCTGCTGGTCGCGGTGTTCGACACGCCCCTGGTGGCTCGCATCACGCGGCTGGATGCCTCCCTGGCATCGCCCGAAACCACGGAGGTGTCCGCGGCCGTGACGACCCAGGAGTCCTTCAGCTCGATGTACAGCCAGCTGCTGTCCACGTCGCGTGGGCCCGCGCTGTACTACTCCTCGTCGGACGGGCTGCCGGACACCACCCGGGGCTTCCTCATCCCGCTCGATGCGCAGGGACATCCCGGGCCCGGACCGAAGGGTGGCACGGTGCTCTTCGAGCATCCCGTGGCCCACGTCTCCAGCCGGGTGGCCATGTCGGCGGAGGGCTCGCGGGTGTTCATGGCCTGGAAGGACGCCTCCATCCAGGCGCCGAGGTCGTCCCGTGAACTGCATGGCACGGTCACGGACCTGGATGGCCAGACGGTGTCCGCGACCCGGGTCCTGATGCGGGCCCAGCTGACGGAGGATTCCTGGCTGGGCCAGGTGAACGTGCTGGCCCTGCGCGATGGGGGCTTCCTGGTGTCGGTCCTCGAGGAGGTGGGCCCCCTGGATGGGGGACAACTCCGGCTCCAGCGCTTCGACAACAACCTGATGCCCGTGGGGCAGGAGCGCTCCTTCCAGCCGAAGTCCGAAACCCAGACCGCGCTCGTGGACCTGGGCGCGGGGGGCGGGGCACCTGAAGCGTCCGCGGCCGTGGTGCTGCGCGAGTTCGAGGGTGTCCCCGCCACGCTGTCGGTGGTGAAGAACCTCTTCGATGGCGGGACTCCGGAGCTCCTGACCACCACCTCGTCCTCGGAGACCGCCTGGTTCAACGCCACGGCGACGTCACGGGGACTCCAGGTGGCCTGGCTCTCCGTCCGTCAGCAGGCGCCGTCGGGCGGCGATACCTCGTTCGACTGGCGCGGACGCTTCTGGAGTCTGTCGCCCGGCGGGACTCGCAGGGACTGGACCCCCGGCCCGGACCCGCTGCCGCTGCACCGGTACGCGCAGTGGGTGCTGCTGGAGGAGCTTCCGGAGAACTGGATGGGGGCCCTCGTGATGACCTCCACGCAGCCGCCGGAAGCGCACGAACTCCAGGCGGTCCGCTACTGCGCGCCCTGAAGTCCAGGGAGCGCGCTACTCCGCGATGAAGGTGAAGCCCCCGGCCACTTCCAGTCGGTAGCCGGGGTCCTCGAACACCACCCGCGTGCCGGTGCCCTCCAGCATCTCGCGCACGTGGCTCACGTGGACGCGCAATGAGTTGTCGTGCAGCCGTGGGTCGTAGGCCGCGTTCCACATGGCGCGCACGCAGTCCTCCTTGGACAGCGTGCGTCCCGGCTGCCGGGCCAGTGCGTACAGCAGCCTGCGCGGCAGGGCGCGCCGCTCCAGGGAGATGACGCGCCCCGGGGCCCGCAGCTCGTGGCGCTTCGCATCCAGCACCACCGCGTCCGCGGCGCCCACGGGGGCCGCTGTCTCCACCGCCGGTGGGGAGCCCCGGGCGCGCGAGAGCTCCGGAATCAGCTCGGGGTCCACCTCGCCCTCGGCCGCCGTGCGCGCGGCGTGCTCCAGCGCTTCGTCCGCTTCCTTCGCGCGGCCCGCGTGCCGGTGGAGCGCGGCCCGGGCCAGGTGGCCCAGCGCACGCTCCAGCGCGAAGTCCGCCCCGAGCGCCATCGGCTCCAGCGCGGCGAGCAGCCCCAGCGCGCGGACGGAGTCCCCCTGCCGTGCCGCGCCCCAGGCCGCGAGGGCGCGCTGGCGTGCCGCGATGCCCGGGCGCACCTCGCGCGGCTCCACCGTGACGGGGGCCTCCTGCGGGCCCGGCACGTCCAGCGTCCTCGCCACCTGCACGGCCCGCAGCAGCCCCAGCACGCCGCGCGTCCGGACCTCCGCCTCCACCGCGTCCAGCAGCGCCTGTCCCTCCGCGCGGCGGCCCAGCTCCAGCAACATGCGGCCCGCGCCCACCCGGCAGAGCAGCCTCACGAAGAGGTAGCCCGCGCGCTCCGCCCGGACCTCCGTCTCCCGCAGCGCCGCCAGCGCCGCCCGCCGCTGTCCCAGCTCGCCCCGCACCCACGCGGCGATGCAGTCCAGCTCCAGCGCGAGCCGGGGCGCTCCCAGCTGCCCCAGCCGCTCCCGGGCGCTTCCGAGCGCGGCCTCGGCTTCGGTGAAGCGCCCCAGCCGGCTCAGGATGCCCGCGGACATGGCGGCGACCAGCGGGCCTCGCGAGTCGAGCGGCGCGTCCTCCAACAGCGACACGCACCGGGCCAGCGGCTCCGCCAGCTCGCTGTCGCGGCCTTCGATCCACAGCATCAGCGCGCGGGCATAGGCGCACCATCCCAGCACCCGCCGGTCCCCTCCGGCCGCGGTCGCCGCGCCGTCCAGCATCGCCAGCGATTCGTCCAGGCGCCCCTGGAAGAAGCGCAGCGCCGTCAGGGCCAGGAGCTGCTGGAGGAACACCTCCGCGCTGCTCGGCACCGGCATCGCCTCCAGGGTCCGCTCGCACGCCTCCGGCTCCAGGGAGAAGAGGGCCACCCGCACCAGCACCGTGCCCACGCCCTCGCGCAGGGCGTCCTGATTCGAGCCTCCGGCCGCTCCTTCCGGTGCATCCAGCGTCGCGCGCAGCGCGAGGAGCTCCGGGTAGGCCCGGCGCAGGTCCAAGAGCCGCACGCGGGCGCGCGCGTGCGTGAGCCGCACCTCCGGCGTGCGCAGCGCGGCGGGCACCGAGTCCACCAGGCAGAGCAGCTCATCCGCGGCGCCGTGGCGCACCAGGGCCTCCCCCTGGGCGACGATGAAGGCCGCGCGCGCCTCATGGCGGCCGAGCGCCTGGAGGTGGCGGCACACCGCGCGCACCCGCACCACCGCGGGCAGGGGTTCGTGCTCCATCACCTCCAGCAGGGACGCATGGGCGGCGTTCGACTCGTCCGGCCCGAGCATCGACACGAGCGCTTCGCGCACCAGGTCGTGGACGCCGTGCCGGCCCCGCGAGTCCGTCTCCACCAGCAGTCGCGCGCCCAGCCGCCGCAGCGAGGCGTCCGCGTCGCTTCCGGGCAGCACGGCCTGGAGCGTGCTCAGGGTGAGCGGCACCTCGCTCAGGGCCAGCATCGCGGCCAGCCGCCGCTCGTCCTCCGGCAGCGCCGAAAGCGCCGCGCGCACCGGCTCTTCCCCTCCGGTGTCTCCGGCGTGGGCGCGGCGCAGGAGGAAGGGCAGCCCCCGCGAGCGGCTCCACGCGGCCTCGAAGCCCTCCCGCTCCCCGTACAGCGAGCCCAGCTGTCGCCACAGCAGGCGCGCGGCGTCTTGCGGCAGGCCATCCAGCCGCAGCTCGAAGCGGTCCGGGCTGCTGGCGTGCCGGGGCACGGACTCACGCGAGGTGGCCAGCAGCGACCCCTTGCGCAGCCGCCCGCCCAGGTCCTCCACCAGCACCGCGCGCTCCGGGGGCCCCAGCACGTGCAGGTCGTCCAGCACGCACAGCGCGCGGTGCACTTCCATCTCCCGCACCAGGTCCTCCAGGCGGGACGCATCCGACAGGGCCTGGGCCACGGGCGCTTCACGCAAGAGGCGGCGCACGTCGTCCACCACCGTGTCCAGCGTGTCCCCGGGCAGGACGCGCCGGTGCACGACGGGGCCCCGGTGGCGCGCGGCCACCGCCGCCACCAACGCGGACTTGCCTGCTCCGGGCAGGCCGTAGACGACCCCGGTGTGCACGCGCCGGAGCATGTCCCCCAGCCGCCGCACCTCCTGGGCACGGCCCACGAAGACGGCGGGTGGACCGAGCCCCGGGGTGGATGGCGTGCGCATGGCGCCCGCCATTGTAGGGTCGGAATGGCCCCGGCTGGCAGCCCGCGGCTATTTCGCGGTGACCGTGCCCGGGACCGTTGCTCCGGTGGTGTCGCGCAGGAAGGTCGTCATGAGACCCACCCGGTCGGCCACCGACGTGGCGTCGTAGCTCGCCGTGGGGGACATCAGCAGGGAGATGGCCTCCTCGGGCGTCGCGGCGTTGGCCATGGGCAGCACCCAGTCCGGGGCCCGGTCTCCCGGGGGGAAGCCAGGCAGACCCTGCTGGTAGGCCGCGATCCAGTCCTTGGCGATCTGCTGGACCTGCTGGGCCTCCGCGTTCGTCCAGGTCATCGTCACCGTCTCGCCGGTGCCCGTCATGGCCGGGAACACCTGTCGCAGGCCGTCCACGCTGCCCGGGTCCACGCCCGACAGGGTGGCCGCGTAGGTCTGGGTGGACGGGTCGCCCACGGTGCCCGCGATGTCGAGCGTCACCGGGCCAATCACCCCGGACCAGGTGAACTCCTTCCGGCCGTCGTCGTAGTGCGTGTACGTGTACGCGTCGCTCACCGGGGTGTTCTCCCCCAGCGAGATGCCCACCGTCAGCTCCGTGGACACCTCGCCGTTGACGAGCTGCACGGTCGCGGCGTTGGAGGTGCCCTTCGCGGCGTCGTTGCCGGGCAGCTCCCCGGTGGTCATGAAGCGGTCGTAGGCCGCCTGTCCCGCGGGGGTGGAGATGTCGAAGTCCACCTGCCGCGCGGTCTGCTGGTCCACCTTGCCCGTGGTGGACAGGCCGACCTCCACGTCCCCCACGCCGATGCTGAGCCCGTTGGTGCGCGCCACCAGCTCCGTGGGCCCGATGGTCACCCGCACCGTCTTGTCGTCCACCTTGTTGATGGCGATGGACATGCCCTTCGCGCGCTCCACGCTCTCGTTCAGCGTGACGTCGAACACATTGGCGATCTTCTTGAACGTCACCGACAGGCCGGTCTCCATGAAGGCCTCGCCGTGCATTTCGATGGTGGTCCCCACCGGCAGGTCCGCCGGCGCGAAGGGGCTCAGCCGCGCGGCGGCCTGTTCGGGCGAGCTGATGCCCGCCGCCGCCGTGGTGGGCACCGACACCTGGTAGGAGCCCCGGGCGCCCACCGCGCCGCTGGCGGTGGCATCCACGCGGGACGTCTCCACGCTGGCCTCACCCTTGACGCCGACCTCCGCCTCCACGCTGAAGGTGGTCATGTCGCCGTCGGTGCTCTGGCTCCGCTCGAGTTCGGTGTACGCCGCGACCTTCACCGTGAAGGGCTCGGACTCGAACTGCGCCTCCACCTCGGCGCTGTCCTTCACCGACGCGCTGTTGGCGGTGACGGTGAAGGGGTCCAGCACCGGGTTGCGCGCGGGGCTCCGGGTGGGGGCGGGCGTGAAGCCATCCGCGAAGAGGCCGGCGGGGCCCTGCTGGGGTCGCGCGGCCGGAGCCGGTGCTGGCGCCGCCGTGCTGACCGTCCCCTGCGGCCTGCTGACGTTCGGCTTCTGGATGAAGGTGCTGAAGGGCTTGTGGCCCTGGATGAACCCCGACATGTGCGTCCCCCTGTTGATTCCGCTGAGGGAGTTGTCGCGCAGGTCGTGGGGCGGGGGGCATTAAGCCGAGTTAAATCCGCGTCCGCCCGTCTCAGGTGTCGTCGAGGCTGAGCCCGCGCAGGTGGTTCACGTCCCCCCAGGTCACCATCCGCAACGCGCCTTCGTGGAGGTCGAACTGGTTCCAGCTCGCGTTGAGCACGGAGAAGGCGCGCGGCGTGGTGGGGGGGATGCCCAGGCAGTCGCGCAGCAGGCTGCTGAGCAGGCCTCCATGCGTGACGACCACGATGCGGGCCTCCGGGTGCCGCGCGCCCAGCTCCTCCAGGCACCGGACCGCGAGGCGCAACCGCTGGGACGTGCTCTCACCCTGGGGAATGACGAAGTCGGGCCCGCCCGCTGCGTACGCGGAGAAGACGTCCGGGTGGCGCTGCTGGGCCTCCGCGCGCGTCATCCCTTCGAGGATGCCCAGCCCGCGCTCGCGCAGCCGCGCATCCTGGCGGACGTCGTGGCCCGTCCTCGCGGCGATGCGGGCCGCCGTCTGCACCGCCCGGTCCAGGTCGCTGCAATAGAGGGCCTGGAAGGGCAGGGTGGCCAGGCGCGCCGAGAGCGCCTCCGCCTGGCGCAGTCCTTCGCGGCTCAGGGAGCTGTTGAGATGGCCCTGCAGGCGCCCCTGGGCGTTCCACTCCGTCTCGCCGTGGCGGAGCAGGATGAACTCGGTCGTCATGGGCCCAGCGTGGCGGGACACCCCTGGAGGAGCAAGGCGCATGAAGGCCGTGGGGGAAGCGTCCCGGACGGACGGGAGGAGCGTCTCCACCTGGACACGCGGCTTCAGGCGACAGGCCTACGCGACCTGAGGGGGGGCGCGGAGCTGAAGGGTTCAGACCGGCCCGTCCGTTGAGTTTTCGGGGAAAAACTCCGAAACGTGCTTTCCTTGGAATTGGCAAGTGGCCCGGATCCAGGTCCATGGGGGGGCGCTGTTGCTCACTGACGTCCACCGGCCCCGTGCGGCGGGTCGGATGCCCCGTGGGACGGCTTGGGAACGGCGTCCAAGCGTCCAACCATTCCTCGCGATTTGGAACTGGGGCGAGCTTCCCTACGGACGTCACGAGGAAGCGGATTCAAAGCCGCGCCAGGCCAAGAGGGGGAGGCCACATGAAGGGTTTCGAGAAGACCGAAGGACTCCGCACCAATGATTCATCCACGGAGGGCGCGCCACGAAGCTCGCCCCTGCTCTGCTCGCTGCGCATGCTCCTGGTGGACGCGGTCCTCATCACCGGCGCGCTCTTCTTCGCGGTCCTGATGCGTTTTGACGGCGCGCTGCCCGCCGGGGCCCTGGACGTCTTCCCGCGCGCCCTGCCCCTGCTCTTGACGGTGCGTCTGGTCACCATGGTCTGGCTGGGATTGCACCGCTGGTCCTTCCGCCGCTCCGGCATCAACGAAGCGGTTCGGCTGGTGATGGCCAACGTCGTCGCGAGCATCGTGTTCGAATTCCTGCGCCTGGTGTTCTTCGCCAGCGCGCTGCCGGGCCAGGTCGTCGCGCTCGAGTTCTTCGCCGCCACCACGCTGTTGGGCATCCACCGCTTCGCGCCCCGGATGGCGCGTCAGTGGTACCTGGAGCAGCGCCGCTCGCGTGCGGACGGCGTCCAGCGCACCCTCATCGTCGGCGCGGGCAGCGCGGGGGACCTGCTGCTGCGCGACCTGATGCGCGGCCAGGGCAATTCCTGGCACGTCATCGGGCTGGTGGACGATGACCCGGGCAAGCAGGGCACCTTCCTCAATGGCAAGCCGGTGCTGGGCGTCATCGACGCGCTGCCGGAGTTGATGACGAAACACCGGGTGACCCAGGTGCTCATCGCCATCCCGCGCCTGTCGCCGGAGCGCACCCGGCACATCCTGAGCCTGTGCCGGCACGAGAGCGTCAGCTTCAAGATCATCCCGGCCTCGTTCGCCTACCTGGATGAGAAGATCACCGCCGCGATGCTGCACGACCTCAGCCCGGAGCACCTGCTGCCCCGGGACGCCGTCTCCTTCGACCACGATGAGGTCCACCGGCTGGTCTCCGGCCGCCGCGTCCTCGTCACCGGCGGCGCGGGCTCCATCGGCAGTGAAATCACGCGGCAGCTGGCCGGCCACGCCCCGTCCTCGCTGGTGGTGGTGGACATCAACGAGAACGAACTCTACCTGCTGGTGCGCCAGCTCCAGGCGCGCTACCCGGGGCTGCCCGTGAGCTCCATCGTGGCGGACATCCGGGACCTGGACCGCATGATGCGCATTGGCCAGGAGTACCGGCCGCAGTACGTGTTCCACGCGGCCGCGCACAAGCACGTGCCGCTGATGGAGGACTCGCCCGAGGAGGCCATCAAGAACAACGTCTTCGGCACCCAGAACGTCGCGCGCATGGCGGACGCCTGCGGCGCGGAGCGCTTCGTCCTCATCTCCACCGACAAGGCCGTCAAGCCCTCGTCGGTGATGGGCGCGTCCAAGCGGCTGGCGGAGATGGTCATCCAGGACATCGCGGTGACGTCACGCACCACCTTCTGCGCCGTCCGCTTCGGCAACGTGCTGGGCTCCGCGGGCAGCGTGGTGCCGCTGTTCAAGCAGCAGATCCAGGCCGGCGGCCCCGTCACGGTGACGCACCCGGACTGCACCCGCTACTTCATGATCATCCCGGAGGCGGTGGGCCTGGTGGTGCTGGCGGGCTTGAGCGGCTACGGGGAGCTGTGCATCCTGGACATGGGCGCGCCCGTGCGGATCGCCGAGCTGGCCGCGAACATGATCACCATGACGGGCCGGGTGCCGGACAAGGACATCTCCATCGTCTACACGGGGCTGCGCCCGGGCGAGAAGCTGGAGGAGACGCTGATGAGCGACGAGGAGGAGCTCACGCAGCAGGTCCGCAACCGCATCAAGGTGGCGCGCAGCCCCGCGCCTCCCCAGGACTTCGACCTGCAGCTGCTCCGGTTGGAACGGGCGGCCCACGCCGGTGACGTCCACGCCGTGAAGAGCGCCCTCCAGGACCTCATTCCCTCGTACACCCCGTCCAAGTCCCGGAACGTCATCCTGCCGGGAAGCTCGCCCCTGCTGGCGGACGTCAATCCGCCGGTGCCCGGCGGCCTGCGGGGGGGCCCGCATCCCCTGGGCGTCGAACAGGCCGTGCGCGCCTGAAGCCTTCCGCTGTGTCCCTTGGGGCCCCGGTGTCCCCCCGCTCCCTCTCCCCGGAGCGCGGGGATGCCGGGGCCCCGGGCGTTTCCGGCGGTGGGAAGGGGCCCGCCGCTAGTGTCGCGGCGTGCGGTAGGCCGGAAAGAAGCTCCCGGTGGCCTGCCCCTCCGACAGACGCGAGTACACCCCGGGGTCGCAGACAATCTCATGCGTGTGGACGCGGGCGCTCGCGTTCGCGAAGCCCCGCTTGAAGTCCTCCAGCCCGTCGCCCCGCACAAGCCCACCCCCCAGGTGGAGGGGGAGCCCCAGCCGCGTGCCCAGGTCGATCATCGCGCCGAAGACGTTCTTCGCCGGTGAGCGCGCCAGGTGCGCATCCGCCGTGCCCCCCAGGTAGTAGTGCAGGAGCCCATCGCTGCGGACGATGAGCGCGCTGGAGGCGACCTGCCCGTCCGGTGCGCGCGTCGTCGCGAGCCACACCCCGGGCGAGGCGAACACCTCCTCGAAGTACCCGTCGGAGAAGAAGTACCGGTGGCAGGCCTCGTCGCGGATCATCGTCTGCCGGTACACGTCCAGGAAGCCCCGCCGCTCGTCGGCGGACGCCTCGCGCGAAGCGCACACGGTGCTCACGAAGCCCAGCCGGACGTTGCGCCGCTGGTGCCGGCGGTGCATCTCCTTGATGTCGAGCGGCAGCTTCGGGTCCACGAAGAAGACCTCATTGCGCGCGGTCGGCTCCGCGAAGCAGGGCGGCCCCTGGACCCGGTCCCTCACGAAGATGCTGACCAGCTCCGTGCCCCCCCAGTCCACGTCCAGCTTCGGCACCTCGCACAGGCCGTCCACGGTCCCTCCGGGAAACCCGTAGGGGGAGATGGCGTCGCGGTAGGGCGTCCCTTCGATGGGGCGCACGATGAGTGGCAGGTGCAGCACTCCCCCCGCGTGTCCCCGGAGGACCAGGGTGTGGGTCACCCGTTCGGCCCGCAGGTGGTGCGCGGAGCGGAAGTACTCCTCCGATAGCGCCGAGGCTCCCGCGTCGGGAACCAGCGTGGCGCTCGCTTGCACCCTTCTCATGTGTGTCCTCTCCCGCTCCGCGTGCGTCATTCACCGGCTCAGGCAGCCGGGCCCATGCCACCCGGTACCAAAGACAAACGGGCGGGCGTTCCATTTGTTTGTATAAACACAAAGGAATTCTGTGGGGCTCTCAACTCTTTGATGGCCGCGAACGCACTCCGGCGTTCTCACAACAGGGTAGCGCACCGGGGAGCACACCGGACCTACCCCACGGGACCCACTGATGTCGGAATCTCGTCGTTGCAATACGTCTGGTCTTGCCCTGTCGTCCCTGCTGTCCCTCGCCCTCCTGGTTGGAGGGGCCTGTGGCCCCAACCCGGAAGCCACCTCTGGCGAGGCGGCCACTGGCGACACCAGCGGAGAAAACGCGCAAGGCACCGCTGAAACCGTCAACCCTGAAACACAGACGCCTGCTCCCTCCATCCCGGAGGCAGACGCGCTTGCTCCCTCGGACCCGGAGGCGGACGCGGCGCTCCCGGCTCCTGGCACGGATTCGCTTGGATCCGCCCAGGAAGAGGCCCTCGCCGCCCAGGCCGTCGCCGGGCTGCGCACCGTGGCGGGCTGGGAGACATTGTTCCTGGGCCGCTGGAACGCCGAACACACCTCCATCTACCTGCCCATGAGCAAGTCGCTCGACAGTTGGCAGTTCTACAATCTGGGCTATGCCATTGACGGCAACACGGCGATGTACCGGGCCACGGGCAAGACGCAGTACCTGGACCGTGCGCTGCTGTACGTGAACAACGTGGTCGGCAACGCGAAGGCGTCCACGTCCTTCCCCCGGAGCCAGTTCAAGGACGGCTACCAGGGCTGGGCCGCGGCGCGCTCGGAAGTGCTGGGCCAGGAAGTGGCCCTGTACGAGAGCTATTGCTGGCGCTACGTGACGCGCATGCTGCGCGTCATCCGCGAGACGCCTGCTCTCTATGGCAATGCCACCTATCGCGCACAGTACGACCGGCTGCTGGCGTTCACCGAGAAGAACATCTTCGAGAAGTGGAACAAGCGCGGCGCGAACAGCTGGATCTACCGCGTCAACACGCACATGGCGTCGCATTGGGCCTTGATTGCGATGGACCTGTCGCGCATGACCACGGACGCGACGAAGAAGGCCACCTACCTGACCGTCGTCAACAACATCAACCGTGACCTGCCGAACTCCACGTCGTCGCTGCGCGGGCAGCTCATGACCAGCACGGTGAACCCGGCCGGGTACTTCTGGGCGGCCGAGTGGGGTTCTCGCTCGCGTCCTGGCCAGGACGTGTCCCACGCCAACGGCATGATGGCCTACCTCGTCGAGGCCCATGACGCGGGCGTGGAGTGGACGGATGCGGACATGCGCAAGTTCGTCGTGACGCTCAACAGCATCATCTGGCCCGCGGCCGGTCGCTATGGCAACTTCGTCGACGGGACGGGGGCGGGCAACGGCTGGTTCAACGACGGTCTGATGAAGCTGGGCCGCTACGACGCCAACCTCCAGCGCCGCCTGGAGACGCACGCGGTGGGTCGCAACACCCAGTTCTACGCGAACGGCGCGCTCAACGCGAAGCTGTTGTCTGGCAACTCCGCGCTGTAGTTCCACAATGCGGACAAACACCCCCTCCCCCCGCCCGAGCGCGCGGGGGGAGGGAGTGTGCGAACGCTGCCGGAAACGCCGGGGACGGGCCCCGGTCCGAACCGGAGCCCCCGTATGTCCTCCCGCATCTACCTGTCCTCGCCCCACATGGGCACGCTCGAGCGCCGCTATGTCGAGGACGCCTTCGCGAGCAACTGGATCGCCCCGTTGGGACCGCATGTGGACGCGTTCCAGCATGAGTTCGCCCGGTGCGTGGGCAGCCCCCACGCGCTCGCGCTGAGCTCCGGCACGGCCGCGCTGCACCTGGCCCTGCAACTGGTGGGCGTGGGACCCGGCGACGACGTGCTGGTGAGCACGCTCACCTTCTCCGCCTCCGTGAACCCCATCCGCTACCTGGGCGCATCGCCCGTCTTCATCGACAGCGAGCGCTCCTCCTGGAACATGGATCCGGGCCTGCTGGAGGAGGAGCTCGCCGCTCGCGCCCGCGCGGGTCGGTTGCCACGCGCGGTCATCGTGGTCCACCTCTACGGTCAGAGCGCGGACCTGGATCCGCTGTTGGCCGCCTGTGATCGCTACGGGGTGCCCGTGGTGGAGGACGCAGCCGAGGCCCTGGGCAGTTCGTACAAGGGACGGGCCCCCGGCACGTTCGGCCGCGTGGGCATCTACTCGTTCAACGGCAATAAAATCCTCACCACCTCCGGGGGCGGCATGCTGGTGTCCTCCGACGGGGAGCTGGTTCAGCACGCCCTCAAGCTGGCCACGCAGGCACGCGACGCCGCGCCGCACTACCAGCACTCCGAGATTGGCTACAACTACCGGCTCAGCAACGTGCTGGCCGCCATCGGCCGGGGCCAGCTGCTGGTGTTGGAAGACCGGGTCGTCGCGCGCCGCGCCAACCACGCGTTCTACGCCAAGGCCTTCGAAAGCCTGCCCGGCATCACGTTCATGCCGGAGGCCCCATGGGGCCGTCACACGCGCTGGCTGACGACCATCACCATCGATCCGAAGGTGTTCGGCGCGGACCGGGAGGCGGTGCGCACCGCGCTGGAGCGGGAGAACATCGAGGCGCGGCCGGTGTGGAAGCCCATGCACCTGCAGCCCGTCTTCGCCACCTTCGAGCGGCGCCGGGGAAGCGTGGCGGAGGACCTGTTCCAGCATGGGCTGTGCCTGCCCTCCGGCTCCAACCTCACGACCCGGGAGCTCGAGCGTGTGGTGGAGGTGGTTCGCGCCGTGTCCCGGAATCCGGTCCGTCGGACGGGGAGCTGAACGGGCGGCCGTCGTCCTGCCGGAGCGCCACGACGTTGGCCTCCGGCGGCGCGGTGCCGGTGAACTTGTTCATCGTCGCCTCGCTCACGAAGGAGATGCCCTGTCGCTGCACGACGCGCAGCAGCGTCAGCGCGAGCACCTTGAGGTCCAGGGCCAGGCTCCAGTGGTCCACGTACCAGACGTCCAACTGGAAGCGCTCGTTCCAGCCGAGCGCGTTGCGGCCGTTGATCTGCGCCCAGCCGGTGACGCCGGGGAGCACGTCATGGCGCCGCGCCTGTTCGGCGGAGTAGCGCGGCAGGTACTCGACGAGCAGCGGGCGGGGACCGACGAGGCTCATGTCGCCCTTGAGCACGTTCCACAGCTGCGGCAGCTCATCCAGGCTGGTGGAGCGCAGCAGCCGCCCGGCCCACGTGAGGCGCTGCTCGTCCGGGAGCTCGTTCCCGTCCGCGTCCGTCGCCTCCAGCATCGAGCGGAACTTGAGGACCGTGAACAGCCTTCCGCCCAGGCCCGGCCGTTGCTGACGGAAGAAGACGGGGCCGCCCATTGTCGCGCGGACGAACAACGCCGTGGCGGCCAGCACGGGGGACAGGCACACCAGGCCCCCTCCAGCGACCGTCAGGTCGATGAGCCGTTTGAGCAACCGTCCGGCTCCTGTTTGTCTTTGCATGGTCTAGGGCTCCAGTGCGCGACGTCAGGGCCTGTGTTTCACTCCGATGACGCCGCAGGCTCGAAGCCCGGGGAGCCTAGGGAACGCTCCGGCCGCCCACCACGTCCCCCCGGACTCAACCCGTTGTCTGCTCCCGAGCATCCACGGTGTCCCGCGCCGATATCGGGCGGGGGGGGGCGACCTCTGGATGTCCCATCCGTCTCCAGACGCGCACCGCGAGCCAGGCGCTGCCGCAAAGCTCCGTGGCCCAGCCGAGCCCCAGGGCCCACGCGGCGCCCACCGGCCCCACCGTCGGCACCCACCACATGCTGCCCAGCGCGACCACGCCCACGGACGCGACGAGCAGCACCACCTGGCCCTTCAGTTCGCGCGCCGCGGTGAGCCCGACCTGGAGGCTCACGCAGACGTACTCCAGCGCCGCGGCGCCCATCAGCCAGACGAACAGCTCCAGGTTCTGTGCGTAGGCGGCCCCGTAGAAGAACGTCAGGGCCCAGCGCCCGAAGAGCGCCGCGCTGGCGATGGCGCACAGGCCCACCAGCGCCGCGACCCCGGAGAAGCCCACCAGCATCCGGGCATAGCGGCGCTGCTCCCCCGCCGCGTGGTAGCGGCCGAGCCGGGGACTCACGGCCTGCCCCAGCGAGTGCACCACCCGGCCCCCCAGCGCCGTGAAGTACGCCAGCGCGGCGTACATGCCCAGTTCGGCCTGGCCGGAGTGCGCCTCCAGCAGGTAGCGGGGGAGGTTGGGCCGCAGCGCCCCCAGCAGCGCGGTGATGCCCAGCACGTAGCACAGCAGGAAGAGGGCCTTCACCCGCCCGCCCTGTTCGCGCCACGGGGTGCGCCACAGCGGGCGCCAGGGATGCGAGTCCGGGAACTCGCGCCGGAATGCCTGCGCGTCGAAGAGGAAGAGCACGATGGCCCAGGAGAGCCCCAGCGCGGCGGCGGCCGCGGTGGGACTGTGCGTGAGCCAGAGCGTCAGGGTCACCCCCACCACCGACAGCACGCTCTTGGCGATGATGGAGCGGGCGATGAGCGCCAGTCGCTCCGCCTTCTGCAGCGCGCCGTAGAACACCTCGCTCACGGCCTCGAAGCCCTTGGCCAGCGCCACCAGCGCGATGACCCCCATCGCGCGCGGCGATGGCGCCACCAGCCACGCGATGGCGCCGCACACCCCCAGGGCCGCGAGCACGTTGAGCACCATCAGGCCCAGGTAGTGCTCGAAGCCGAAGGCGCCCCGGGCGTCGGTGGCCTGGAGCGTGCGCGACTGCATGCGCGCCATCAGCAGCACCGGCGCGGTGATGGCCAGCGCGAGCGCGAAGTCGCCCAGCTCCTCCATCGTGCCCAACCGGGCGAAGGCCACCAGGACGCCCCATTGCGCAAGGGCGTAGATGAGCCCGGCGGAGAGCGACCAGGCGAAGTTGCCCCCCACCGAGCGCTTCGTCACGACCGCGCCGCCGCGCGCTGCAACACTTCCGCCAGACGTTGGGCAGCGATGTCCGCGGAGTAGCGCTCCCGGCCCAGGCGCGCCGCGAGCGCCCCGGCTTGCGCGAGCCACTTCGGGTCGCGCAGCCTGCTCGCCAGCAGCGCCCCCGCGGCGGGGATGTCCTTGGGCGGCAGGCGCAGGCCAAAGGGCTCCCGCTCCAGCAGCTCCGCCTGCCAGCCGCCGGAGTTGATCGCGAGCGGCCGGCCGGCGGCGAGCGCGTCGAAGAACTTGTTGGCGGAGTTGTCCTGCATGCACGGCACGTCGGTGACGGGGTTCGTCGCGATGGTGGCCGCGGACAGCACGGCGGGGAGCTGGGCCTTGGGCACGCTGGGCAGGAAGAAGAGGTTGCGGTCGCGCACGCCCAGCCTTTGCGCCAGCGCATGCAGGGAGGCCTCCTCGCGGCCCTGGCCCATGATGACGAAGCGCACCTCCGGGTCGCGCGTGAGCATGTCCGCGGCCAGCCGCACCAGGTAGTCCAACCCGTTCACCATCCCCAGCGTGCCCGCGTACAGCACCATGGGCCGGTTGCCCAGCCAGGGGTACTTCGCCCGGAACTCCGCGCCCGCGGAAGCGGGCACCTGGAAGTGCTCCGGGTCGCAGAGGTTGGGGATGACGGTGATCTTCTCCGGCGGCACGCCCGCCGCCTCCACGCCGGCCTTCATGCCCGGCGACAGCGCGACGATGTGCGCCGCCCCCGCGTAGGCGGCCTTCTCCAGCATCTGCGCGGCGAGGATGGCGGAGCGGCTCTTGAGGGCGCCAACGGCGATGGGGATGGCGGGCCAGAGGTCGCGCACCTCGAACACCATGGGCCGGCTGTTCCAGCGCGACGCGAGGAGGCCCGGCACGGCGATGGTCAGGGGCGTGCTCGTGGCGAAGAAGATGTCGCCCGACAGCTGCGCCGCGCGGCGCGAGGAGTCGACCGCGAACTGACCGAAGGAGCGGATGCGCTCCGTGTACTTCATCGAATTGTTGTACGGCACCGGCAGCCAGTGCACCTGGATGCCGCTCTCGTTCGTCTCGCGCCAGCCGCGTGACTTCCCCTGGGGCCGGGTGTCGGAGGTCACCATGTGCACCTCGTGCCCCATGCCGACCAGGCGGCGGGCCAGCTCGTAGGACCGGGTCCCACCGTGCATGGAGGGCGTGGTGAAGTATTGGTGGAGGTAGATGATCTTCATCTCAGGTGACTCCTGGGACTGCGTCATGGGGAAGGGGAAGGGGAAGGGGAT
>NZ_RAWD01000155.1:0-22127 GCF_003612065.1 Corallococcus sp. CA047B | reverse complement strand
CGCCAAGCCCACGAAGCGCCGCTAGGGAAACAGCCGGCGCGGACTTCGCACACGCACCTCAAGGGGAATATGGCCTCGCCGGGGGGATTGCATTATCCCTCGACTCCCCTATGCGCACCTTCCGCCGCGGCCTGACCGCGCTCGCCCTCGTCGCTGGCCTCACCGGCTGTCCCCGGCCGTCCTCCGTCGTCGCGCCCCACGTGCTCGAGTCCGCCGCCGAGCGCGCCGGCAAGGGTGACGCGGAGGCGCGCACGCTCGCGTTCGCGGGCTTCCACGCGTACCTCGTCGCGGGGGACGTGGCGCTCGCCCAGCAGCGATTCGACGCCGCCGTGCAGAAGGACCCCGGCGACCCGTACGCCCTGGAGGGGCAGGCGCTGCTCGCCCGGCGCAAGGGCCAGTCCGACCGCGCGCTCGCGGCGTCGCTGGAGCTGGTGAAGCGCGCGCCCCGCCACCCGCTGGCCGCCATCGCCGCGCGGTACATGTTGGACCGCGTGGGCACGTCGCGCGCGGAGGACGACGCCATCCTCAAGGGCGTGGACGCCGCGCTCACGGCGGGCGCCCAGGGTGAGACGGCCTACCTGCTGCGCGCCTCGCGCCTGTCGGTGGCGAGCATCCGCGTGGACACGGCGGCCCAGGCCCAGGCGCTCAAGGACCTGGGCGGCGCGAGCGAGGCCACGCTGGTGGGCCCCTTCTCGCCCTTCCACGTGCTGTCCATCCAGGAGCCCATCGCCCCGGAGAAGGACGGCTCGTTCGCGGGCCCCTTCACGGGCGCGTACGGAGCGCTGCCCGCGCGCACGCTGCGCTCGCCGGACGGTCGGCTGGACCTGGGCGGAGAGCCCGGCCACGGGGACATGTACGCGCTGGGCATCGACGCGGAGGTGGCGGAGGCCGGCGTGTACGTGCTGCGCACGGTGAGCCAGACGTCGCACCGCGTGCTGATGGATGGCGCCCCGGTGCTGGAGCGCAACGACTGGGCCCGCACCACGTCCACCGTGTCCGTGAAGGCGCTGGAGCTTCCCGCGGGCAAGCACCGCTTCGTCGTGAAGATGGCCAAGGACAACACCCAGGGCGGCCTCACGTTCGCGCTGCTCAAGGCGGACGGGAGCGCGTCCCAGGTGCGCCTCACCGCCGCCACCGGCCCCGCGCCGCGCTGGAACGCCACCCTGGACGAGGCCGAGGCCGCCTCCGTCTTCCCGGGCGCGGAGGACCTGGCGCAGGCCCTCCAGTCCGAGGCCGGGGAGACGCTGGGCGCGTTCCTCGCGGTGCGCGATGGCCTGTCGCGCGACCCGGACGGCACGCGGCGGCTGATGGCGAAGCTGGAAGCCACGACGCCCGCGGTGCTGGCCCTGCGCGCGGAGCAGGCCGCGCAGGACCGCGGCATCCCGTCCAAGGTGGCGCGCGGCCGGGCCACGCGCGACCTGGAAGCGGCGCTGGCCAAGGACCCGGGCAACGTGGCCGCGCTGCTCCTGCGCGCGGACCTGTTCCTGGATGACGGCCAGGCGGCCACCGCGCTGGAGACGCTGAAGTCAGCGCGCGACGCGGTGAAGCCCGGGGGCTTCCCGGTGCACCTGCTGCTCGCCCGCGCGGCGCTGGCGCTGGACGTGGACGCGCAGGCGGAGACCTCCCTGGCCGCGGCGCTGGAAGCCCAGCCGGGACTGTGTGAAGCGCTGGGCCTCCAGTACTCGCTGGCGAAGCGCCGGGACGCGGTGGCGCGCACCGACGAGCTGGTGAAGGCCCAGGAGGGCTGCCCCGGCGCGGACGCGCGGCTCGTGGAGCACCTGCGCACGCGGGGCGACATGGAGGCGACGGCCAAGGGCTACGCGCGGCTGCTCGCGCAGGACCCCGACAACCTCACCAACGCCGCGGCGCTGTCCGGCATCTACGTCAGCCTGCGCCGCTACGACGACGCGGCGAAGGTGCTCCAGGCCCAGGCCGCCGTGTGGCCGCGCAACACGGAGCTGCTCAAGCGGCTGGCGGACGTGCGCGAGTACGCGGGCCAGCGCGAGGAGGCGCTCAAGCTGCGCGAGCAGGCGCTGAAGCTGGACGGCAGCGACCTGCCGCTGCGCCGCGCGGTGGAGCGCGCGAAGACGGGCAAGGAGTTGCTCGCGGCCTACGCCATCGACGGGAAGGAAGCGCTGAAGGCCTACGAGGCGGCCCCCATCACCGGCGGCAGCGCGGCGGCGTACGTGCTGGACGCGGCGGCGGTGCAGGCCTTCCCGGACGGCTCCCTCGTCAATCGCATCCACACCATCCAGAAGGCGCTGGAGCAGTCGGGCATTCAGGACATCGCGGAGGTGAACATCCCCCGGGGCGCCCAGGTGCTGGCGCTGCGCACGCTCAAGGCCGACGGCCGCGTGCTGGAGCCGGAGAACTTCGAGGGCAAGGACGCGGTCAGCCTCCCCGGCGTGCAGGTGGGTGACTCCGTGGAGGTCGAATACCTGCTGGCCGAGGGCGAGCGGGGCCCCGCGCAGCCGGGCTTCACCGCGTCCGCCTTCTACTTTCAAATCGCCAACCAGCCGAACGCGTGGAGCACGTACACCGTCGTCGCGCCCAAGGGCAGCGGCATGAAGGTGGACGCGCACGGCATGAAGGCGCCGCCCCCGGAGGTGAAGGGCGACGTGGAGGTGTTCCACTACGACGCGCGCCGCGTGCCGCCGTTCCTCCCGGAGCCGGACGCGCCGCCCACGGGCAACGAATACCTGCCCTTCGTGATGGTGGGCGCGGGCGAGACGGGCAACGACGGGCTGGCGCGCGTGTACGGCGACGCCTTCCAGGACCGGTGGATCCGCTCCGCGGAGGTGGAGGCGTTCGCGCGCGAAGCCGTGGGCGACAAGAAGGGCCTGGAGGCGGTGAAGGCGCTGCACGCCGCGGTGATGAAGCGCTTCTCCGGACGGGACGCGAGCCTCGCGCAGTCCGCGGCCTCCACCGTGGCGCAGGACCGGGGCAGCCGGCTGTCGGTGATGAAGGCGGGCCTGGAGACGCTGGGCATCCCGTCGCGCGTGGCGGCGATCCGCACCTTCAACACCGACCCCGCGCCCTACCTGTTCCCGGCGGACGCGCTCTTGCCCTACGCGGCGCTGCGCGTGGAGGTGCCGGGCGAGTCCCCCGTGTGGCTGGACACGTCCGTGCGCTTCGGCCCCTTCGGCGAGCTGCCCGAGGCGGCCATGGGCGAGCGCGAGGCGTACCTGCTGCCGGAGCCCGGCAAGCCGCTGGAGAAGGTGAAGACGCCGCCGCTCAAGCCGCGCGCGGGCAAGACCGTGAAGCTCACGCTGGAGATTGGCACCGACGGCAAGCTCACCGGCAAGGGCGAGGAGACCTACTCCGGCTTCGATGCCGCGCAGATCGCCGAGGCCTTCGAGCAGCTCTCCGCGGAGAGCCGCAACCAGGCGCTCCAGGGCGCGGTGGGGCGCTACTTCGGCGGCGCGGAGCTGTCGTCCGCGAAGCAGGAGCGCATCGAGGAGGTCGGCGCGCCCTTCGTGCTGCGCTACGCGTTCACCGTGCCCCGCTTCGGGCGCATGGAGGGCGACGGCCGCATGGCCATGGGCCCCCTCACCTTCCCCGCCCTGCTGGGCCGGCGCTACGTGCAGGTCAGCTCCCGCACCACGCCGCTCTACCTCGACGACACGGAGGCCAGCCGCACCGAGGTCACCCTCACCATGCCCCAGGGCTGGAAGCTCAGCGACCCGCAGGCGGGCCTGAAGGTGGACAGCGAGTTCGGCCACTTCACCCGCGCGGAGAAGCAGGACGGCCGCACGCTCTCCATCGCGGAGTCCATCCTGCTGCCCCGCGCGCGCATCGCCCCCAACCAGTACGAGAAGTTCTCCGCCTTCGCCGGGGACGTGGACCTGCTCCAGGTGCGCGAGCTGTTCCTCGTGAAGCAGTAGCCGCCCGTGACCCGACATTCCAGGAATACAGTTATTCCTGACTGATAACGTCTTGTGCTAACGGGCTCCTGGCCGGGGTGGTTGCTCCGGCCAGGAGCCTGTTCACATGAGACAGCAGGATTGGATTTCGCTCGGGGCGTGCGCGCTGTTGGGTTTGCTGGGCGCGGGGTGTGGTGCTCCGGCCGCGGTGGACGGCGCGACGGGGCCGGCCCCCGAACTGGACACGCAGCGCGCGGGCGCGGCGGTGAAGGTCAGCAAGGCCGTGGGCAAGAAGGTGTACGTGCACCTGATGCCCTGGTTCGAGACGCGGGCCACGTCGGGCAACGGCGGCTGGGGCATCCACTGGACCATGGCCAACCAGAACCCGGACGTGGTGGACGGCTCCGGGCGGCGGCAGATTGCGTCGTACTACTACCCGCTCATCGGGCCGTACGGCTCCGGGGACCGGGACGTCATCGAGTACCAGCTGCTGCTCATGAAGTACGCGGGCGTGGACGGGGTGCTCATCGACTGGCCGGGCACCATCAACGCGTTCGACTATCCGAAGAACCGCGCCAACAGCGAGGCCGTCATCGCGCAGACGGCGGCGGTGGGGCTGGACTTCGCGGTGGTGTACGAGGACCACAACGCCACGCTCGCCTACAACGGCGGCTTCATCACCGACAAGCTGGGCGCCGCGCGCAACGACATGGCGTACCTGCGCGACCGGTACTTCAACCAGCCCAACTACATCCGGCAGGACAACGCGCCGCTGCTGCTCGTCTTCGGGCCGCAGACGTTCCAGTCCCCGGGTGAGTGGACGAACGTCTTCTCCCCGTTGAGCCAGAAGCCCACCTTCCTGACGCTCTGGTACGAGTCGGGGGAGGCGGGCGGCAACGCGAAGGGCGAGTTCGCGTGGATCTACCCGGACTTCACGGCGGGCCTCACGCACTTCTACAACAACCAGCCGTCGCCCCTGAAGTTCGGCTCCGTGTACCCGGGCTTCCGTTCGTTCTACGCGGCGGGCGGCTGGGGCGGGCCCACGTGGGAGATTGCCCACAACGGGCTCAACAGCTTCAACCAGACGCTGGACCTGGCGAAGAACGCGGCCAGCATCAACCACTTCCAGATCAACACCTGGAACGACTACGGCGAGGGGACGATGATCGAACCCACGCGCGAGTTCGGCTACGGCTTCCTCACGTCACTCCAGCAGAAGCTGGGCGTGCCGTATTCGCAGAGCGAGCTGGAGCTCATCAACACGCTCTACCAGCAGCGCAAGCAGTACGCGGGGGACGGCAACAAGCAGGCGCAGCTCAACCAGGCGGCCGCCGCGCTGTCGGCGCTGGACGTCACCCAGGCGCGCAACATCCTCAACGGGGGCGGTGGCGGCGGCACGGGCGTGTCCATCACCAACGGCGGCTTCGAGTCCGGCATGACGGGCTGGACGACGTGGACGCCCAACAACACCTCGGGCGCGGCCTTCTCGGAGACGTACAACGGCGGGCACAACAGCGCGAACCACCTGACGCACTGGAGCGGCTCTCCGTTCGAGACGTGGACGTACCAGGCGGTGTCCGGGCTGGCGTCCGGCAGCTACAAGGTCCGCGCGTGGGTGCGCAAGGGCGGCGGCTTCGACATGGCGCGATTGCAGGTGAAGGCGTGCGTCTCCTGCACGTTCGCGTTCACGGAGCTGGGCACGTACGGAAACTGGACCCAGGTGGAGACGCCCGCCGTGTCCGTGACGGGCGGGTTCCTGGAGTTCGGCTTCCACACGCGCGCCCTCACCGGCAACACCGCCAACTTCATCCACATGGATGACGTGTCGGTCATCAAGCTGTAGCGCACCGGCGACCGGATCCGCGCGGCATCAGTGCTTCGCGGATCCGGGCAGCCGTTTCACGGCTGTTGGAAGATGGCGACGGCCGGCGTGCCGTCCTCACCGATGTAGCCGCGATACATGCCGCTGGAGTTGAAGGGCATGGCCACGTTGCCCTGACGGTCCATGGCGATGACGCCGCCCTCGCCGCCGACCTTCGCCAGCACGTCGTGGATGACGACGTTGGCGGCCTCCGGCAGCGGCAGGTCCTGGTACTCCACGCGGGCGCAGATGTCGCGCGCCACCGTGTAGCGGATGAAGAACTCGCCGTGCCCGGTGGCGGACACCGCGCAGCGTTCATCCGCATACGTGCCCGCGCCAATGATGGGCGAGTCGCCCACGCGGCCGAAGCGCTTGTTGGTCATCCCACCCGTGGACGTGCCCGCCGCCAGATTCCCTTCCTGATCCAACGCCACCGCTCCCACCGTGCCGAACTTGTGGTCCCCCGTCACCGGATCCACACCCGGCTCCAGCGATGAGGAAGGAGACGTCCCCGGCGTCGCGGGCGGCTGCTCTGGCGTCACGGGTGGAGCGGCCTTCGCCTTCTCCTGCTCCAACGCGCGCTGGAGCCCCTGCCAGCGCTCCTCCGTGTAGAAGTACTTCGCATCCACCAGGGGCATGCCCTGCGACTGGGCGAAGGCCTCCGCGCCGTCGCCCACCATCATCACGTGCGGCGACTTCTCCATCACCCGCCGCGCCAGGTCGATGGGGTTCTGGATGTGGCGCACGCCGGCCACCGCGCCCGCCGCGCGCGTCTTCCCATCCATCAGCGCCGCATCCAGTTCATTCACGCCGTCGTGGTTGAACACCGCGCCCTTGCCGGCGTTGAAGTACGGCGAGTCCTCCAGCACGTGGATGGCGGCCGTCACCGCATCCAGGCTGCGGCCTCCCTTCGCCAGCACCGCGTGCCCCGCCTGGAGCGCCTGGGTGAGCACGGCACGCATCGCGGCCTCGCGCTCCGGGGACAGGTTCTCGCGGGAGATGACACCCGCGCCGCCGTGGATGACCAGCCCCCACTTCGGCTTCACCCGGGTCGGTGCATCCGTGCGCAGGACCGCCTCGTCGCGCGCCTGGGTGGACGTGGCACAACCGAGCGGGGCCAGCAGCAACGCGGCGCCAGCAAGCAGGCTTCGGTGCAACCAGGGAGAGAACGATGAGGACATGCCGTTGCGCCTCCTGAAGGGGCCTGACCTAAAGCTGTTCGTTCGCGCGCGTCCAGGCCCTCCGCCAGGGAGGGGCAAGCCAGCGGAATCCCGAGCCCCTGTCCGCCTGCCTGCCCTCCGCTTCCCCTCCCGGCAGGGCATGTACACCCTGCATCATTGGGCTGTCGGAGAACCACGGACATCGGGAGGGTTTGGGCAATGAGGACGCTGAAGGGGATGCGGGTGGCTGTACTGGCGGCGGATGGCTTCGAGCAGGTGGAGCTGACGCGGCCCGTGAAGCGCCTGGAGCGCGAGGGCGCCCAGGTCACCATCGTCTCCCTCCACAAGGGTCGCATCCGGGGCATGAACCTGTTGGTGCCCGGCAAGAAGGTCCGCGTGGACGCCACGCTGCGCGAGGTGAAGGCCGCGGACTTCGACGCGCTGCTCCTGCCCGGCGGCTTCATGAACCCGGACTTCCTCAGGCAGAGCGCGCTGGCGCTGGACTTCGTGCGCGACGCGGACCTGTTGGACCTGCCCATCGCGGTCATCTGCCACGGACCGTGGCTGCTCGCCTCCGCGGGGCTCCTGGAGGGCCGTCACCTCACGTCATGGCCCGGCATCCGCAACGACCTGGAGAACGCGGGCGCGCACTGGACGGACGAACCGGTGGTGCGCGACGGCAACTGGGTCTCCAGCCGGGGACCGCACGACCTGCTGGCCTTCGAGCACGCGTTCGTGCAGCTCTTCGCCGAGCGCATGACACCCGCCATCGCCCAGCGCGAAGCGACCGCACCGAGCTGGCCCAAGTGGGTCGCGGGCGGATTGGCCGCCGTGGCCACGCTGGGACTCGTGGCCCGGGGCCGTAAAGCGCTGGCCTGAGACGTCAGGGCAGACGCCCCGCGACTTCACATCCAGCCGAGCTGGAGCTTCGCCACGTCCGTCATGCGGCTCTGGTCCCACTGCGGCTCCCAGACCAGTTCCACCTGGGTCTCCTTCACGCCGGGCACGGAGGACACCTTCTGTCGCACGTCCTCCACCAGCACCTGCCCCATGCCGCACCCGGGCGCCGTCAGCGTCATCTCGATGGACACGCGCTGCCCGCCTTCTTCCAGCGGCGTCGCCTTGCACGTGTACACCAGACCCAGCTCCACGATGTTCACCGGGATCTCCGGGTCATACACCGTGCGCAGCTGCTCCCAGACCTGCTCCTCGTGGAACTCCCCGGGCGTGCCTTCCGCCGCGTCTTCCGGCGGCTTCGCCTTCGCCGCGTAGTCCTCGCCCAGCACCGACGCGTTCCGCTCGTCGATGCGGAAGAGCTGGCCGTACGGGTCCTGCACCGTGACGTTGCCGCCCAGCGTCTGCACCACCGTCAACTCGGAGCCCGCCGGCAGCAACACCTTGTCCCCACTGGGGATGAGCATCGCGTCCACGTCGCGCTCGATGACCGTCATCGCACCTCGCATCGCGTCCCCTCCCCTATTCCGTCGACACCGACGTGGAGCGGCCATCCAGCGCCGCGTGCAGCGTGTGCCACGCCAGGCTCGCGCACTTCACCCGGGCCGGAAACTCACTCACGCCCGACAGCACCGCCAGCTTGCCCAGGGCCTCCGGATCCACCTTCTCCGGCCCTTCCGTCACCAGCGTGTGCACGCGCTCGAAGAGCGCCTCCGCCTCCGCGCGCGTCTTGTCCTTCACCGCGCCCGTCATCAGCGACGCGGACGCCTTGGAGATGGCGCACCCCTGTCCCTGGAAGCCGATGTCGCGGATGACGTCGCCGTCCATCTTCAGCGTGACGGAGAGCTGGTCTCCACACAGCGGGTTGTAGCCCTCCGCCGTGCACGTCGCGCCCTCCACCACCCGGAAGTTGCGCGGGCGCTTGGAGTGCTCCAGCACCACCTCCTGGTAGAGGTCCTTGAGGTCTGAACTCACGCGAACACCTCCCTCACCTTGTGCAGGCCCTTCACCAACGCATCCACGTCTTGCGGCGTGTTGTAGAGCGCCAGCGACGCGCGCACCGTGGCCGCCACCCCGAAGCGCTGCATCAACGGCTGGGCGCAGTGGTGCCCCGTGCGAATGCAGATGCCTTCCTGGTCCAGGATGGTGCCCACGTCGTGCGGGTGCACGTCCCCCAGCGTGAAGGACAGCACGCCCGTCTTCTTCGGCGCCGTGCCCACCAGCTTCAGGCCCGGCACCGCCTCCAGCGCCTGCGTCGCGTAGGCGAGCAGCCACTGGTCATGCTGCGCGATGGCGGACAGCCCCACGCCCTCCAGGTAGCGGATGGCCGCGCCCAACCCCACCGCGCCCGCCATGTCCGGCGTGCCCGCCTCGAAGCGGTGCGGCACGCGGTTGTAGACGGTCTTCTCCATCGTCACGGAGAGGATCATGTCCCCGCCGCCCTGGTACGGCGGCAGCGACTCCAGCATGGCCAGCTTGCCATACAGCACGCCGATGCCCGTGGGCCCGAAGAGCTTGTGCCCGCTGAAGGCGAAGAAGTCACAGTCCAGGTCCTGCACGTCCACCGGGAAGTGCGTCACCGACTGCGCCCCGTCCACCAGCACCGGGATGTTCTTCGCGTGCGCCTTCGCCACCAGCGCCTTGATGGGATTGATGGAGCCCAGGGCGTTGGACACATGCGTGATGGCCAAGAGGCGCGTGCGCTCCGTGAGCAGCGCGTCCACCGCGTCCATTTTCAGTTCGCCCCGGTCATCCACCGGAATCACGCGCAGCTTCGCGCCCGCCGCGTCGCACACCATCTGCCAGGGCACGATGTTGGAGTGGTGCTCCATGGCGGAGATGAGCACCTCGTCGCCCGGGCCCACGTGCTTGCGGCCGTAGGTGGCGGCCACCAGGTTGATGGCCTCCGTGGTGCCGCGCACGAAGACGATCTCCCGCGCGTCCTTCGCGTTGAGGAAGCGGCGCACCGTCTCGCGAGCATCCTCGTACGCCTGCGTGGAGCGCTCGGAGAGGATGTGCACGCCCCGGTGCACGTTGGCGTTGTCGTGCGTGTAGTAGCGCGTCAGCGCGTCCAGCACCGCCTGCGGCTTCTGACCGGTGGCCGCGCTGTCCAGGTACACCAGCGGACGGCCCCGTACCTCCTGCCGCAGCAGGGGGAAGTCTCCCCGCACGCGCTCCAGGTCGAATCCAGGCCCCGTCATCCCGTCACCTCCGGCCGGGCACCGCCCGGCAGCTTCGCCGACAACAACGCCTCCACCCGCTCGCGCACCGGACCCGCCGGCACCGCGAGCACCAGCTCGCTCGCGAACGCCTGCGTCAGCATCCGCTCCGCCTCCGGCTTCGGGATGCCGCGCGAGCGCAGGTAGAACAGCGCCGTGTCATCCAGCCGGCCCACCGCCGTGCCGTGGGCGCACTTCACGTCGTCCGCCAGGATTTCCAACTGCGGCCGCGTGTCCACCTGCGCGCCCTCCGACAACAGGAGGTTGCGGTTGGTCTGGCTCGCGTCCGTCTTCTGCGCGTCCTCGCGCACCCGGATGCGACCGTGGAACGTGCCGCGCGAGCGGTCATCCAGCACGCCCTTGTAGACCTCCCGGCTGGAGCAGCGGGGCACCGCGTGGTCCAGGTCGGTGCGGTTGTCCAGGTGCTGCGTGCCCCGGCCCACGAACAGGCCGTTGAGCAGGCACTCCCCGCCTTCACCCGCGAACAACGCATGCACTTCGTTGCGGGCCAGCGCTCCACCAAAGGAGAAGGCGTGCGACTGGAAGCGGCTGTCGCGCCCCTGCCGCGAATACAGCCCGCCCAGGTGCAGCGTGGCGTCGCCCTCCGTCTGGAGCTTGTAGTGGTGCAGGCTCGCGTTGTCGCCCAGCGACACCTCCGTCACCGCGTTGGTGAAGGTCGCCTCCGTCCCCAGCCCGGCGTACGTCTCCACCAGCGTGGCCTCGCTGCCCTCGCCCGCCACGACGACGACGCGGGGGCTGGCCAGCACCGGCCCGCTCCCACCGCGCGACAGGAAGAGCAGCTGCACCGGCACCTCGCTCAGGGCCCGGGGCGCGAGCGTGAGCAGCGCGCCCTCCTCCAGCAGCGCGGCGTTCAGCGACGTGAAGGCATTGGCCCCCAGCCGCGTGCGCTGGCCCAGCGTCCGCTCCAGCAGCTCACCGTCCTCGCGCAGCGCCTGCGACAGCGGCTTGAGCACCACGCCGCGCGGCAGGCCGGTGAGCACCGACAGCGCCGGCACGAAGCGGCCATCCACGAAGACGAGCCGGGGTCCGGGCAGGGCCAGCCGCGCCACCGCCGCCGCCACGTCCTCCCCCGCGTAGACATCCCGCGCGGGCTGGAACGGGAGCGCCGACAGCGTGGACACCGGCGTGTACTTCCACTCCTCGTCCTTCGACGTGGGCAGGCCCCGCGCCTCGAAGTGGCGCAGGCCCTCCGCGCGCAGCGTCTTGAGCCACGCCGGATCGTTCGCGCTTCCGCGCGCCTGGAAGGTCCGGGCGACTTCCAGGTAGTGCGCAAGGCCCGCGCTCATCGCCGCGCCTCCTTCGCCTTGCCGGCCCCGACGCCCTCCCCGCCCAGCCAGCCGTAGCCCTTCTCCTCCAGCTCCAACGCCAGCTCGCGTCCGCCCGAGCGCACGATGCGGCCCGCCGCCATCACGTGCACGTGGTCCGGCACGATGTAGTCCAGCAGCCGCTGGTAGTGGGTGATGACGACCATGGACCGGTCCGGCGCGCGCAGCGCGTTCACGCCCCCCGCGACGACGCGCAGGGCGTCGATGTCCAGGCCCGAGTCCGTCTCGTCCAGCAGCGCCAGCTTCGGCTGGAGCACCGCCATCTGGAAGATCTCGTTGCGCTTCTTCTCTCCGCCGGAGAAGCCCTCGTTCACCGAGCGGCCCATGAAGGCGCTGTCCAGCTCCACCAGCTTCGCCTTGTCCTTGGCCAGCTGCATGAAGTCCATCGCGTCCAGTTCGTCCTCGCCCTTCGCGCGGCGCTTCGCGTTGAGCGCGGTGCGCAGGAAGTGCAGGTTGCCCACGCCGGGGATCTCCACCGGGTACTGGAACGCCAGGAACACGCCAGCCTGCGAGCGCGCCTCGGGCGACAGGCCCAGCAGGTCGTTGCCATCGAAGCGCACCGAGCCCTGCGTCACCGTGTACGTCTCACGACCCGCCAGCACGCCCGCGAGCGTGCTCTTGCCGGAGCCGTTGGGCCCCATGATGGCGTGCACCTCTCCGGGGCGGACCTCCAGGTTGATGCCCTTGAGGATCTCCTTGTCGCCCACCCGGGCGTGCAGGTCCTGAATGCTGAGCAGCGACATCACCCCACGCTCCCTTCCAGGCTCACGCCCAACAGCTTCTGCGCTTCCACCGCGAACTCCATGGGCAGCTCCTTGAAGACCTGCCGGCAGAAGCCATTCACGATCATCGACACCGCGTCCTCCTGGGAGATGCCCCGCTGCCGGCAGTAGAAGAGCTGGTCCTCGCCAATCTTCGACGTGGAAGCCTCGTGCTCCACCTGCGCGGTCGAGTTCTTCACCTCGATGTACGGCAGCGTGTGGGCGCCGCACTTGTCACCGAGCAGCAGGGAATCGCATTGCGTGTGATTGCGCGCGTTCGCCGCGCTCTTGAGAATCTTCACCTGTCCCCGGTACGTGTTCTGGCCACGCCCGGCGGAGATGCCCTTGGACACGATGGTGGAGCGGGTGTTCTTCCCGATGTGGATCATCTTCGTGCCCGTGTCCGCCTGCTGCCGGTGGTTGGTGAGCGCCACCGAGTAGAACTCGCCCACCGAGTCATCCCCCTTGAGGATGACGCTGGGGTACTTCCAGGTGATGGCCGAGCCCGTCTCCACCTGGGTCCACGAAATTTTGGAGCCCTTGTGCGCGATGCCGCGCTTGGTGACGAAGTTGTAGATGCCGCCCTTGCCCTCCGCGTCACCCGGGTACCAGTTCTGCACCGTGCTGTACTTGATGGACGCGCCGTCCAGCGCCACCAGCTCCACCACCGCGGCGTGCAGCTGGTTGGTGTCGCGCATGGGCGCGGTGCAGCCCTCCAGGTAGCTGACGGAGGCGCCCTCGTCCGCGACGAGCAGCGTGCGTTCGAACTGGCCTGTGTCCGCCGCGTTGATGCGGAAGTACGTGGACAGCTCCATGGGGCACTTCACGCCCTTGGGCACGTAGCAGAAGGAGCCGTCGCTGAAGACCGCGGAGTTGAGCGCCGCGAAGAAGTTGTCGGAGAACGGCACCACCGTGCCCAGGTAGCGCTCCACCAGCTCCGGGTGCTCCTTCACCGCTTCGGAGAACGAGCAGAAGATGACGCCCGCCTTGTAGAGCTTCTCGCGGAACGTGGTGGCCACCGACACGGAGTCGAACACTGCGTCCACCGCCACGTTCTGCAGCCGCTTCTGCTCCTCCAGCGGGATGCCCAGCTTCTCGTAGGTGCGCAGGATTTCAGGATCCACCTGCGACAGGCTGTCCTTCAGCGGCTTCTGCTTCGGCGCCGAGTAGTAGCGGATGGCCTGGTAGTCGATGGGGTTGTACTTCACCGCCTGCCACGTGGGCTCGCGCAGGGTGAGCCAGTGCCGGTAGGCCTTCAGGCGCCAGTCGAGCATGAAGCCCGGCTCGCCCTTCTTGCGCGACAGCAGGCGGATGACGTCCTCGTCCAGGCCGGGCGGCAGCGTGTCCGACTCCACCTGCGTGACGAAGCCTGCCTGATAGCCCTTGCGGGTGAGCTCCTGGAGGGTTTCGGTGCTGCTCATGACCGGACTCCCGTCGCGGAAGGAGGAAGGGCGCTGTTCACGGATCCGCTCACACCGGTGGCCCCCGCCGGCAGGCCCAGGCCCACCAGCCGCTCCGGCATGCGGGGAGCCGGCGCGCGCAGGTCCGCCAACGTCAGCTTCCCCAGCGCTTCCTGGATGGCTTGATTGATGAGCCGCCAGTGGCCTCGCACCTGGCAGACGGACTCCAGCTCACAAGGCACGGCGGGCGCGGTGTGCTGGCCACACTCGGTGAGGGCCACCGGGCCCTCCAGCGCGCTGACCAGCTCCGCCAGGGAGATGGCCTCCGCGGGACGCGCCAGGCCGTAGCCGCCGCTGGCGCCCCGGTGGGACACCACCAGCCCCGCCTGCAGCAGGCCCTTGAGCACCTTGCTCGCGGAAGGAAGGGAGACACGCGTGCGTGCCGCCAGCTCGCGCGTGGTCCGGGTGTCCCCGTCCGCGCGTGCCAGCTCGGCCATCAGCACGATGCCGTAGTCCGTCATCTTGCTCATCCGGAGCATGAGTGGGGGTCTCTCCTGTGCCTGCCGTGGCGTCGCGGGCCCGATGCCCGACGGCCTCTTACGTAATCTGGACCTATTCAGTCCACATTCAAATCAGGGGCGCTCCCCTGTCCCTGCCGGGAGGGCCGCCAGGGTGGGGAGCGCACACCGACGTGCCGTGCGGGTTCGCCGCGCTCCACCGGTCAAGCTAGGGTGCGGCCGTCCGCTTTCCGGTCGAGGAGCCCCCCTGATGCGCCATCCCCTGCCCCTTGTGCTCACCGCGCTGGCCCTGGCCCTGGTGGGCTGTGAGAAGAAGTCCGCCGCGCCCGCACCCGCCCCCACGTCCCAGGACGCGAAGGCCACCACCGCCCCGCCGGGTCCTCCGCCGGAGGGGAGCATCCTCATCGGCGAGGTGGGCAGCCTCACCGGCTCCGAGGCCACCTTCGGCATCTCCGCGCGCAACGGCATCGACCTGGCGCTGCAGGAGGCCAACGCCGCGGGCGGCGTGAGGGGCCAGAAGCTGGTGGTGCGCGTCTACGACAGCCAGGGCCGTCCTGAAGAGGGCGCCCAGGCCGCCACGCGGCTCATCGCGCAGGACAAGGTGGTGGCGCTGTTGGGTGAGGCCGCGTCCTCCGTGTCCATGGCCATGGCGGACAAGGCGCAGGCCGGGCGCGTGCCCATGATCACCCCCACGTCCACCAGCCCGGAGGTGACGAAGAAGGGCGACTACATCTTCCGCGTCTGCTTCATCGACCCGTTCCAGGGCCTGGTGATGGCGAAGTTCGCGCGGGAGAACCTGAAGCTGTCCAAGGTGGCGATGCTCGTGGACAACAAGAGCGCCTTCTCCGTGGGCCTGGCGGAGGTGTTCAACGAGAAGTTCAAGGCGTTCGGCGGGGAGGTGCTCACCCAGGAGAGCTACTCCAAGGGCGACACGGACTTCCGCGCGCAGCTGACCGCCATCAAGAACCGCAAGCCGGAGGCCGTGTTCGTGCCCGGCTACTACACGGACGTGGGCATCATCGCGCGGCAGGCGCGCGAGGTGGGCCTGCGCGTTCCGCTGCTGGGCGGTGACGGGTGGGACTCCGACAAGCTCTTCGAGCTGGGCGGATCCGCGCTGGAGGGCAGCTACTTCTCCAACCACTACTCGCCGGACAACCCGGACCCCGTCGTCCAGAACTTCCTCAAGAAGTACAAGGGCGCCTACGGCGCGGTGCCGGACAGCGTGGCGGTGCTGGCGTACGACGCCGCGCGGCTGCTGGTGGATGCGATGAAGCGCGCGCCGGACACCTCCGGGCCCGCCATCCGCGACGCCATCGCCGCGACGAAGGACTTTCCGGGGGTCGCGGGCACCATCAACCTGGACGCCAACCGCGACGCGGTGAAGCAGGCCGTGGTGATGAAGGTCGAAGGCGGCAAGGCGGTGTTCGTCACCACCGTGAAGCCCTGAAGCCTTCGCATCCGTCCCCCGGGCCGTGAAGGCCCGGGGTCCTCCCCTGACTCAGCGACTCAGGGGATGGGGGACTGGATGACGTAGTAGATGGAGTGGAAGTACTTGTGCAGGCCATCCAGCAGGCTGACGAGGAACGGCCAGCCCAGCACGGTGAAGCCCAGGAGCGCGCCCGACACGACGGCGTACTCGGACATCGCCTGGCCCCGCTGGAGCCGCTGACGCTGGAGGCGCGAAGCCCTCCGCCGCGTCGCCCTACTCTTCTTCTTCATGGGCCGCCTCCTTCTCGCGGGACGTGTTCGACTGGCGGGAGCCACGGCCCTCGTTCTTGCACTCGTCCATGCAGCTGTTCTTCTCTTCGACGCAGGCCGTGCTGCACTTGCCGACGACGGAGCCCGCGTGCTTGGTGCAGATGTCCTTGCACTGCTTGGCGTCCTGCTCGCACGACCTGTAACAGGCGGGGCTGCTCGCGAGCGCAGGGGTCCCCACCGTCGCGAAGGTCAGAAGCGTCCAGAGTCCCATTCCCGTCATCCGCCGCATCGTCACGTCTCCTCCGCACCCGCTCAGGGCGCCGGCTTCATCCGCCGCATCACCGACAAGTTGAACTCCACCACGCCCTCGGACGAGGACTGCTTCAGCATGGCCTGTCCGTTGAGGCCATCATGCCCCACCTCGAAGCCCCGGGCATTGGGCCCTGCTTCGGAGGACGGGCCTGCTTCCCAGCCCTGCGCGGCCATGGCCCGGCGCCAGTCGGCCTCCACCTCCGCCAGGCTGCCCGTGGGCGACGTCCCGGCCACCAGGAACTGGGTCACGCCTTCCAACTGGAGGGTGATGACCTGGGGCTTGTCCGCGCCCGCCGGCAGGGGCAACCACCGGGGCGGCGCGGACGCGCTCTCCAGGGCCTTGGCCACCTCTCCCGCGGAGACGAACACCAGCGTTTCGCCGCCCTGGTACAGCACGGAGACCATCCGCATCTCCTTGGTGGCGGGGCTCCAGTAGCCCACGTAGCCGCCGTAGGCGCTGAACTCGTGCCCCAGCACCGGCAGCCCCGCGTCGCGCAGCACCTGCCGGTAGTGCAGGAGCACCTTCTGCGGCGGGTCCTGGGTGGAGAACCACGCCACCGCGATGGGCACGTCCGGGCCCAGGTAGTCCGCGGCGAGCACCTCCGGACGGCCGGACGCGTTCGGGTAGGGCGGGAAGTGCACCAGGGCGCGCGCGAGGATGGCCTCTTCGAAGGCGGTGCGCTTGGTGCTGGGAGGAGGCTGGGCCAGTTCCTGTTCGGCCTTCGCCTGCACCACCTCCAGCGGCGTGGGGGCGTCGCGGTAGACGACGTCCTCCAGGGCCGCTCCCAGCAGTCCGCCAATCACGGCGAGGCCCAGCAGGCCCCCACCGATGCGGAACACCCACGACGAACGCAGCGACATCAGCAGCTTTCAGGCTGCTTGCAGCCCATGTAGGAGACGCCGCGGTTGCCGTAGCTCTGCTGGGGGTTGTTCTTGTCCCAGTCGCGCCACTCGCTGTTGTAGAAGTACCGGTTCTGCCCCGCCTGCTCCACCTTCTGGCTGGGCGTCTGCATCCCGTTCGTGAACGGCTTGATGGAGACGTTGGGCGACTTGGGGTTGTCTCCCTTGATGGGGGAGTCGGAGTCGCCCGCGATGAGGGTGCCCACCTGCAGCGGGCTCAGCAGCTGCTTGCTCATGGCCTGGCTGAAGAACTGGGCCGAGGACGCCATCAGCATCGGGTAACCGAGGTTGGCGGTGTCCTGATAGACGCTCTTCACTTCCTTGTAGAAGTGCTCGCCGCCCTTGTCGCCGCCGCTCTTGTCCCCGGGCTCGATGGTCACGTCGTCGTTGATGGCCCAGGTGTCCGTGAGGATGGACATCTGCTCGGTGGGCATCAGGTAGGTCTTCTGCATGTCCTGGTCGCCGGCCTGGGCGTTGCCGTGGATGCTGCCCTCCTGCTGCTCCTTGGCCAGGTCCACCTCGGAGAACTCCGGGAACAGCGTCTGCGGCAGCATGTAGTTCTGCACGCCGATGCGGGCCGAGCACCGGATGAGGCCGCCGTTGTTGTAGTCATCGAAATAGCCGTTGTGGATGGGGACACCCAGCCTGCCGACCTGCTTGTCCGGCGCCTGGCACTCCACCTGCTGGGCCCCGGTGTTGAGCCAGCACGGGTGGGACGTGAGGGCGGCGTGCTCGTGGTGCTGCTCGCCCTTGCAGTCGAAATCCACGTCGTCGTAGCTGTCCACGCCGGACTCGTGGTCGCAGTACATCAGGCGCGCGTAGCCCTGGACCTGGCTGAAGCCGCCGTACTCGCCCTGCTTGTCGGGCTCGGCCCAGTCCTGGACGGTGTAATCCCAGACGGTGGCCACCGCGGCCTCCTGGGCGTCCAGCGCGAAGCGCAGGAGGTCGTCCAGGAAGAGCGCGTAGAGGAACACCGGGATGAAGACCAGCATGCTCAGGGCCATCTCCACGGAGGCTGCACCGCGGGAGGCAGGACGGCGAAGAGAAGGGCTCACAGGCTCAGCTCCGGGGTGGCGGCGAGTTGGGCGGAATCGGCGCTGCCGGCGGCGCCCAGCACCTTGGCGGCCTCCTGCCCCGTGAACGGGTGCAGCTTCGCGCGCCAGAACGGGCTGAAGAGGTTGGGCGCTTCGCGCCAGCCGTTGGCGCCCAGCCGGTGGTAGTAGACCAGCGCCTTGGACAGCGCGGCGCCCTCGTCGGCCGCGAGCGTCAGCTTCGCGGTGCCCTGCTCGCCGTGCGTGAAGTTGAGCGTGGCGGAGCTGTTGAGCTCCCAGGGCGCCTGGCTGGCGTTGCCCGAGCGCAGCGTGCGCGTGACGTAGCTGTAGGAGCGGGGCTGGCCGAAGTCGTTGTCCGCCTGCGCGTTGCCCCGGAACTTCATGAAGCAGTTGCCCGTCATCACGCAGCCCAGGCCCGTCTTCGTCGCGATGCCGTCGAAGTCGTGCTTGCCGGAGTGCGCCTGCTTGGGGTTGTGACCGCCGCCGTTGGAGTCGCTCCAGATCTCCGCGTCGAAGGGCATGTACGGCGCGATGCCGTCCTTCCACTGGTTGAACATGGCGCCGCCCTCGTCGCGGGAGACCACCGTGCTGCCCTTGGTGCCCACCTGTCCGGGAGGAGCCCAGTCGCCCTTCTTGGCGCCGACACCGGCGGAGCCCTTCATCGTCGGCAGGGGCAGGTGCAGGCCCTCGCCGGGGATGTCGCTCATCAGCTCGTTGAGGAAGCTGGGGTGCAGGTAGTAGGGCGCGGGGATGCCGCCCGCGTCACGGTTGGCCGTCCAGCCGGGGCGGCTCGCGTTGGCGATGTCCGTCATCGTCTTCGAGTGGGCGATGGCCGCCGAGTTCGAGCCGCCGCCCATGCACGGCAGGCCGTCCACGGCGCAGTTGAACTCGTTGGCGTTGAGGCCGCCCACGCCAGAGGCCACGGTGGACGCGCCCTTGGAGTTCCAGTCCGTCAGCTTGTCCAGGCCGCTGCCGCTGCCGTTCTGGATGGCCAGCGCCGTCTTGGTATGCGCCGCGACCTGCGAGGCGTGGACCGACTCCACGATGGTGTCCAGGGCCTTGATGGTCTGGTTGAAGCTGTCCTCCACGTCCTTGATGTCGCTGGCGTAGCTGTTCGCCTTCTTGGAGTACTTGTTCGCGACCTTCAGCGCCTGGATGCCGTGGATGCAGTGCTTGATGCACGTCCAGCAGGCGCACTGCGCGAACTCCATCGCCATGATGATGTAGAAGTTCGTCTGGGACGCCTTCAACATCTCACGCGTGAGGCTGGCCGTGGACATGTACGCGTGCATGCTGGCCATCGCCACGTAGGAGGCGGCGATGGAGCGGTTGCTGACCGCGTAGTAGTTCAGGGCGCGAGCCTCCATCACGGCCATGGAGTAGGCCATGGTGTCGCTGTGCTGCTGGAGGCCCATCTTGTTGCGCAGCGCGTGGGTGAGGTTGAAGCTCAACGTCACCATCAGGGCCAGCGTCAGGAAGGACAGGCAGGCCAGCACCATTGACTGGCCACGGGAACGGCGGCGGCGCGAGATTTCAGGCATTGGCTACTCCGGTTACTGCAGGGTCTCGAACGAGAAGACGCACTTGTTCGTGTCCGGCAGGGGGTTGGCGCCCAGGTAGAAATTGGACTGCATGCGCATGGTGTACGTCGCGCGGATGGGGAGGATGTAGACGGAGTTCTGGGCCGCGGCGTCGTACTTGCCGGCGCTCCCCAGCATCTCCCGGTCCGTGACGTACTCCTTCGTGTCCGTGCCGTTGCCCAGGCGCAGGACGAAGGGCATCTCCTTCTTCCGGGCGATGTTGTAGATGACCATGTCCGCGAACGGGATGGGCAGCCGGTAGTTGAACGTCACCTGGATGCGCAGCTTGGAGCGCTGGCTCTGGGCCCAGTCGCCGGTGGACGTGATCTTCGAGGGGTTGTCGAAGTCCAGCTCGCCGGAGGTCGCGCCCATCTCGTCGCGCAGCGGGCCGCAGATGGTGACGTCCGCGTACTTCAGGCCGCCCGCGTCCATCATCTTGTTCTTGGACGCCCACGCGAACTTCATCTGGAAGTCGGTCGCGCTCTCGATGGCCTTGATGGTCTCACCACCGCCGCCCGAGGAGCTGCTGATGAGGGGCAGGAGCACGGCGATGGCCGCGCTCTCCATCTGCTTGACGTTGGCGTTGTGCAGGGCGCCCGCGCGCACCGCCTTGTAGGCGGCGTACTTCGTCATCAGCCGCGCCTGGTGCATCATCCCGAGCTGGAGTGTTCCCAGGATCAGGAACACGAACATCGGCAGCACGATGGCCGTCTCGACCGCCACCTGCCCGGATTCGCGTCTGTCCCGCATGAAAGGCCCCTGGGTGCGCATGAAGTGGGAGTCTTACCGACTCTCATGACTGGCCGCTACCTTGCCCCCGGAAGGCCCCTGGCGGAATCCGCCAAGTGGACGGGAGGGCGTACCCGGAACCATGCTGGCGGACATCCCGCCCCGGGGTCCTCCAGTGGGAACTTGACGGGTGTCCAGCCTCATGCTTGGCAGGCAAAAGGACCCTTCATGCAAGGAGCAGGATGATGAACTGGCACAAGGCGCGGCTGGCGGGGTTGGTGGCGGGGGTGCTGCTGGCGGCGTGCAGCGGCTGCGGGGAGGACGAGGAGGAGCCCGGCGAGGACGAGGACCCCACCGAGCAGACCGACCGCCCGGGGTTCGCCAACAGCGACAAGGCGCCTGAGGGTCTCCCGTTCACCCTGCCCGCAGGCATCGAGTTGGAGGAGCCCATCACCGGCTTCAACCCGTTCGACCCGGACGGCTCCTGCAAGCGCGAAGAGGACGAGACGGCGGTGGCCCCCCAGGGCAGCGGGGACCTCATCCGGCTGTGCCTGAAGTTCCGGAACACCACCCGCCAGCGGATCGACGTGGACCTGCCGCCGGGCCTCGTCTTCATCTCGTCGAGCGACAAGGTGCAGCACGGCATGCTGGTGCAGGGCCTGACGCTGGAGGTGCCTTCCGAGCAGTACCTCTTCGCGCCCATCAAGGGCTACTGCCTCAACGACACCCGTTCGGGCAACGGCATCACCGACCTGTTCAGCAAGGGGCCCGTCACCCAGTACACCGACTTCAAGGAGCTGTTCGCGCTGCTGGCGAGCAAGAAGCTGCCCGTGACGGGTGGCGCGGTGACGCAGCTGCAGAACATCGTGTGGAACCTGACCCACGACAAGGCGCTGACCCAGGCGGAGCGGGACTTCATCGCGGCGCTTCCGAACAAGTAGTCCGTGCAGGTGAGGGGGGAGCCTGTCGCCCATCGCGCGGCCCCCTTCACCGCTTCCGGGCGATGTCCTGGATGAGCGCCACGTAGCGGCGCTGCTGGGGGTTCAACTTGAAGGCCTTGCGCAGCGCGTCCTCCGCGAGCGCCCACTGGCCCTCGCCCCGGGCCACGTCCCCCAGGAAGGCCCAGCCCTCCTCCAGACCGGGCTCCTGGCGCACCAGCTCCTGGAGCTCCTGGAGCACGAGCCGGCCGTGGGCCTCCGGCTTCATCAGGTAGCGCGCCCAGGCGCGCCAGGCCTGGTAGAGCGGCCGGGGGTCGATGTCGCAGGCGTACTCGAAGTACTCGAAGGCGCCCGCGAAGTTGCGCGCCTCCAGGCGCCGCTTCGCCTCGTCGAACTGGGTGGTCGCGTCCAGCAGGTCCGTGCGGATGCGGAACTGTTCGGCCGCCGTGGGCCGGCCGGTGCCCCGGGCCTTCTCCCGCTGGGCCTGCCGGCGCTTCTTCCACAGCGCGTTCTGCTCCGGCTCCGACAGCGCGCCGTAGGCCCGCGCATAGGCGGCGAGCAGCCCTTCCGCCTTGTCCTTCAGCTCCGGGGTCTGGAAGCGCAGCGGGGCGAACCGGTCCGCGGCGGCGAGGAATGCCTTGCGCAGCGCCACCGGCTGCACGTCCTCCGGCACGTCCAGGAGCGCGAAAGGGTCCTGGCTCCGGTGGGAGAGGAACGCGCCCACCAGGGCGTTGCGCGCGCCCTCGTCCTCATCCGAGTAGGACGTGCCGGTGGGGGTGGCCACGGCGGCGACGACAGGCGTGGGTTCGGGGGGCGCCGCCGTGGCCACCCCCACC
>NZ_RAWD01000154.1:0-22178 GCF_003612065.1 Corallococcus sp. CA047B | reverse complement strand
GGCCACGGGGGCGGCGGGCGCCTGGGTGCGCGCCCAGTCCTCGGCGGAGCGGCCGCTGGCATCGCGCAGGGCAGGGGAGGCGCCCTGGTGGCGGAGCTGGTCGGCGACTTCGTCGCGGCCGAAGAGGACGGCGAACATCAGGGCCGTCTGTCCCAGGCCGTTGGTCTGATCCACGGCGCAGGGCTGGGCGGCCAGGAGCTTCACGATGTCCGCGTAGCCCTTGAAGGCGGCGCCCATGAGGGCGGTGTTGCCCCGGTTGTCGCCCGCGCAGGCGTCGGCCCCGGCGGCGAGCAGCGCCTTCACCGTCTGCGTGTGGCCGTGGTAGGCGGCGAGGATGAGGGGGGAGAAGCCCCGAGCGTCACGGGCCTCCACCGGCGTGCCGGCCTTCACGAGCCCGGTGACGATGTCGGTTTCGCCCTCGCGCGAGGCGGCGAGCGGGGCGATGGCGGCCTTCGCGTCGTCCAGCTTCACGTTCACGGCCTTGGCCAGGCGCGTGCCGTAGTCCGGGTTGGCCGTGTAGAAGAAGCCGACCATGCGCGCCTTGACCTTCGCGTCACGCACGAGGCCCAGGTCGCCGGCCAGGTTCTTCACCAGCCGCTCCTTGCCGCCCGCGTCCAGCGCCGCGTAGAAGGCGCCCGCCTGCGAGAAGTTGTCCGTCTTGTCGATGGCCTTCTGCTGCGTGGTGCCCGACAGGGGGGAGCTGGACAGCAGCGCCGCGGGCGTGTCCTGCGTCTCCTTGGTGATGCTGGGCTCGTAGTTCACGTCCGACTTCGTGTTGGACGCGTTCAGCGCGCCGGCCTGGCTGTTGTTGTTCACGTTCGACTTCGCGTGGTTCACGGCCAGCTGCAGGTAGTTGGCGCCAATGCGGTAGCGCTGCGTGTCCGCGTAGGAGAAGAGGCGGCCCTGGAGCAGCCGGTCCTCGGACGGCTCGATGCCCGGCGGCGTCACGCCCGGGGAGAAGGCGGACTGCTCGGTCTCCTCGAAGAAGTTGTCCGGCATCTTGTTGAGCGTGAACTTGCCCAGCTTCACCGGGGGCAGCTTGTCCTTGGGCCACTCCTTCGTGGCGTCCAGCGGATCAAACGCGAAGCCGTCCAGGTCCTTGGGGTCCAACACCTGCACGCTCAGCTCCCACGAGGGGAACTTGCCCTGCTGGATGGTGGTGTAGAGGTCGTGCGTCGCGTGGGAGAAGTCCTCGCCGCCCAGCTTCGTGGCCTCCTCCACGGTGAGGCCCTTCACGCCCTGCTGCGACTTCCAGTTGAACTTGACGTACTTCACCTCGCCCTTGGCGTTGACGAACTTGAAGGCGTGCACGCCGTTGCCGTCCATCTGCCGGTAGTTCGCCGGGATGCCCAGGTCCGAATAGAGCTGGGTCAGCATGTGCGTGGACTCGGGCTGGTGGCTGAAGAAGTCGAAGAAGCGGTTCGGGTCCTGCCGGTTGGTGATGGGCGACGGCTTCAGCGAGTGCACCATGTCCGGGAACTTGATGGCGTCGCGGATGAAGAAGATGGGCAGGTTGTTGCCGACCAGGTCCCAGTTGCCCTCGTCCGTGTAGAACTTCAGCGCGAAGCCGCGCGGGTCGCGCAGCGTCTCCGGCGAACCACTGGGGTGGATCACCGTGGAGAAGCGCACGAACATCGGCGTCGTCTTGCCCTTCTTGGAGAACACCGACGCGCGCGTCAGCTGCGAGAAGTCCCCGTAGCTCTCGAACGAGCCGTACGCGCCCACGCCGCGCGCGTGCACCACGCGCTCCGGGATGCGCTCACGGTCGAAGCGCGCCAGCTTCTCGATGAGGGCGAAGTCCTCCAGGAGGACGCCGCCCCGGGGACCGGCCGTCTTGGAGCTCTGGTTCGTCCCCAGCGGGGCGCCGGAGTCGGTGGTGATGGGAGGGGGATTGCCGGCCGCCAGGGCAGGGGTGCCAGACAGCAGGACCGCGAGCAACAGGGAGCGACGGTTCAAGGGAACTCCAGGGGTGACGGGGGACACGGCTGTTGGACACAGCACGTCCCATGCCGCGCGGAATCACCCAGCAACTTCAAGGGCTTGGCGCGAAGTGGTGGAGGCGGACACCGACCCCTCGGTGATTTCACCGGGATTTCGGTATGTCTTTTCACCGCCCTGGCGGTGTTCCAGCCGGCACCGAAAATTCGGTGCCGGTCGCGACAGGCGTCCGAAGGGGGGATTGACGCCTCTCGTCAGCCGCGGTGCAGGCGTGCTGCTTCTCGCCATTCAAGAGGCGCGCTGCGGCATCGTTACCGGGGGTGCGGGCGCCCGGGTTCTTGAGCCCATTGGGGCGGGGCTCGGGTAGGGTGCGCGCATGTCAGGCCCGTTTATCGACGACGCGCGGATTGCTGAAGCGCGGAAGCTGGCGGACGAGATCGTCAACCCGATCTTCGACCTCATCCAACACAACACCACCGTCTCCAACGAGCGCACCGTGCTGCGCTTCTTCGGTCTCTCCGGTGCGGGGGCGCGCGGCGTACCGCTCGCCAACCTCATGGTGGACAAGCTGAAGGCCGCGGGCGTGCTCAACCGGGGCGCGGCCTACTGGTATGGCCGGGCGCTGCAACTGGGCGCCAAGAGCCCGCTGGAAGCGGTGGAGCGGCTCACCGCGCTGCCCACGGACAAGATGGGCGTGCTGTCGCCGGAGATGGAGGCGAACCTGCGCGACGAGGTGCGCTCGGAGGCCCGCGCGGCGATGGCGGAGTTGAAGGCGCGCATCGCCCAGCGCAACGCGCTTCGCGAGCAGTTCCCCATGTCACCCGCGCCGCACAAGTACGTCATCGTCGCCACCGGCAACATCTACGACGACGTGGACCAGGCCCGGGCCGCGGCGCAGGCGGGCGCGGACGTCATCGCGGTCATCCGCTCCACGGCGCAGTCGCTGCTGGACTACGTGCCGCACGGCGCGACGACGGAGGGCTACGGCGGCACCTACGCCACCCAGGAGAACTTCCGCGTGATGCGCGAGGCCCTGGACGACGAGAGCCGCAAGCTCAAGCGCTACATCCAGCTCACCAACTACTCCTCCGGCCTGTGCATGTCGGAGATCGCCTTCTGCGCGGCCTACGAGCGGCTGGACATGCTGCTCAACGACGCGATGTACGGAATCCTGTTCCGCGACATCAACATGCGCCGCACGTTCATCGACCAGTACTTCAGCCGCCGCATCTGCGCCCTGGCCGGCATCATCATCAACACCGGCGAGGACAACTACATCACCACGGCGGACGCGTACGACGCGGCCCACACGGTCATCGCCAGCCAGTTCATCAACGAGTGCTTCGCCAAGCGCGCGGGCCTCAAGGACTGGCAGCTGGGCATTGGCCACTCGTACGAGATTGATCCGTACCGCGACGACACGCTGCTCTTGGAGCTGTCGCAGGCGATGCTGGTGCGCCGCTGCTTCCCGGACGCGCCGCTCAAGTACATGCCGCCCACCAAGCACAAGGAGACGGACATCTTCTTCAGCCACGCGTACGACGTGATGGCGGACCTGGTGGCCATCTGGACGCGGCAGGGCATCCAGCTGTTGGGGATGATGACGGAGGCCATGCACACGCCGCTGCTCGCGGACCGGTACGTGGCGCTCAAGTCCGCCTCGTACATCCACCGCGCGGCGCGTGGAATCGACGAGGAGTTCACCGTCCGCGAGGACGGGAAGATCGCGAACCGGGCGCGCGAGGTGTTCGCCAACGCGGAGCAGCTGCTGCGCGAGTGCCATGCCGAGGGCATGGTGGCCGCCATCGGCAAGGGCCGCTTCGGCGACGTCAAGCGCGAGGAGACCGGTGGCAAGGGCCTGGACGGCGTGGTGCCGAAGGCTCCGGATTACTTCAACCCGTTCCTTGAAATGCTGGAGGCGTCATGATCGCCAGTACCCTGCTGACTGTGATGTTGGCCGCGGGCGGTTCCGCGGATGCGCTGACCAACGTGTCGGTGAAGAACGTGTCGCTCAAGGCCCCCGCGGCGTGGACGCGCTCCACGGCGGACGGCACGGAGAAGTTCCTGGCGCCTTCCGGGGACGCCTACTTCCTGGTGGACGTGGGCACGGTGCAGACCGCGGGCATGAAGGCGGAGGTCTGCCGCCAGAAGATCCTCGCGAGCATCGGCGGCACCAGCTGGACGATGGTGAAGGTGGGCGGCCAGCCGGCGGCCTGGAAGTCGGACACGGACGCGGCGCCGGACGGCAGCGGCAACGTGGACACGGTGACGTACGTGGGCTGCAACGGGAAGACGACGTGGTCGGTGGTCTTCTACATGGAGCAGGGCAAGAGCGAGCGCTTCGCCACGGTGGCCGAGAAGGTGGGCACCAGCGTGACGTTCACCCCGCCCAAGGGAAAGTAAGCCGATGGTGAAGCCGAGCAAGCAGATCATCCGCCCCTACGGCGACCGGCGCGACGACGGCATGGTGCAGTTGTCGTTCACGCTGCCGGTGCCCCTGTCGGAGAAGGCGAAGGAGGCCGCCGCCCAGTTCACGAAGCAGATGGGCTTCACCGACGTGAAGGTGGCGGCCGCCGAGCGCGCGGCGGACCAGTACACGTTCTTCGTCGTCTACGCGCGCTCCGCCGTGTCGCTGGACTACGCGGAGATCGACGTGCCGGAGGTGGTGGTGCGCAAGATGGGGTTCAACGACCTCAACGCGCTCATCAAGGAGAAGGTGGGCCGCCGCATCGTCGTCTTCGGCGCGTGCACCGGCACGGACACGCACACGGTGGGCATCGACGCCATCCTGAACATGAAGGGGTACGCGGGCGACTACGGCCTGGAGCGCTACCCGGGCTTCGAGGCGTTCAACCTGGGCAGCCAGGTGCCGAACGAGGACCTGATCAAGCGCTCCATGGCGAAGCACGCGGACGCCATCCTGGTGTCCCAGGTCGTCACGCAGCGCGACGTGCACAAGGACAACTCGCGTCAGTTCATCGACGCGGCGAAGGCCGCGGGCATCCACGGCAAGACGCTCTTGCTGCTGGGCGGTCCGCGCGTGGACCACAAGCTGGCGCTGGAGCTGGGCTTCGACGCGGGCTTCGGCGCGGGCACGAAGCCGTCCGACGTGGCGAATTACATCGTGCACGCGGTGTTGAAGAAAGAGGGCAAGGAGTCCCAGGACTCCCACTACCAGGGGGAACCCACGTGAGCACTGGCGTGAAGGCGGTACTGCGGCTGCGCATGGGCAGCCATGACGCGCACTACGGCGGCAACCTGGTGGACGGGGCGAGGATGCTCGGCCTGTTCGGCGACGTGGCCACGGAGCTGTGCATCCGCTCCGACGGGGATGAGGGCCTGTTCCGCGCCTACGACGCCGTGGAGTTCCTGGCGCCGGTGTACGCGGGCGACTTCATCGAGGCCGAGGGTGAGATCGTCAGCATGGGCAACTCGTCGCGGAAGATGCGCTTCGAGGCGCGCAAGGTCATCCGTCCGCGTCCGGACGTGAACGACTCCGCGGCGGACGTGCTGCCGGAGGCCATCGTCGTGTGCCGCGCGACGGGCACCTGCGTGGTGCCCAAGGACAAGCAGCGGGGGCAGAAATGAGCACGCCCATGGTGATCACCGCGGCCATGGTGGGCGCGGAGACGACGCGTGAGCAGACGCCGTACCTGCCCATCACCGCGGAGGAGATCGCCGAGGACGCGGCGAAGTGCCGCGAGGCGGGCGCCGCGATGGTGCACCTGCACGTGCGCACGGCGGACGGCAAGCCGTCCCAGGACGCGGAGCTGTTCCGCGCGGCCATCCGCGCCATCCGCAAGCGCACCGACGTGCTCATCCAGACGTCCACGGGCGGCGCGGTGGGCATGGATGTGGACGAGCGCTGCGGCGCGCTCACGCTCACCGGCGCGGACCGGCCGGACATGGCCACGCTCACCACGGGCACGGTGAACTTCGGGGAAGAGGTGTTCTGGAACCCGAGGCCGCTGGTGCGCGACATCGCGAAGCGCATCCGTGCGATTGGCCTGCGGCCGGAGCTGGAGTGCTTCGACGTGGGGATGATCGACGAGGCGCGCTACCTGGCGAAGGAGGGCCTGGTGGAGCTGCCGGGACACTTCGACTTCGTGCTGGGCGTGCCGGGAGCGTTGCAGGCGCGGCCGGAGGTGCTGGACTTCATGATCGCCGCGCTGCCGGAGGGCTGCACCTGGACGGTGGCGGGCGTGGGGCGTCAGCAGCTTCCGTTCGTGGACGAAGCCGCGAAACGCGGCGGCAACGCGCGCGTGGGCCTGGAGGACAACATCTACCTCTCCAAGGGCGTGCTCGCGAAGGGCAACCATGAGCTGGTGGCCGAGGCCGCGAAGCGAGTCCGGGCCAACGGCCGTGAGCCCGCGACCCCCGAGCAGGCCCGGCAGTTGTTGCGCCTGGGCTGAGTCGGTTCGCTGTGAACGAGCGGCCCGGGTGCGCTGAACGCCCCGGGCCTTCGTGTTTCCGCGAGAGCTTCATGCGGCCCGTCGTGGTCTCTTTCGTCGGGCTCAGGCCGCCCACGCCCAGCCCACGTGACCGTCGGGCCGCACCAGCATCCCGCCCACGTCCTTGAGCTCCGCGCGTGCAGCGGGGGCCCGCGCGCGCAGGTGCGTGACATTCGGCGGCCAGCCTGGTTCCCAGCGGGGCAGGGCGCGGGAGTCGTCGCCCAGCTCCAGCAGCACCCACCGGCCCGGGTGCAGGGCCGAGTAGAGCGGCACGTCCGTGCCATCGTCCTTGCGCAGCGCCAGGTCATTCAGCCGGCGCCCGCTCCATTCGGGCAACAGCGGCGCGTCCACCTGGGGTGCGGGGACTTCCAGCGCCGCGTAGCCCACGTCGAGCGCGCTGATGGAATCAGCGAACTCCCGGTTGAGCTTCGGTGCCCGCAGCAGGTCGCTCATCAACGCGCGCAGGGCCAGGGTCTCCTGCGTGGCGCCGATGAGCGCGGTCTGCGCCAGCGTGTTGCGGATGAGCGCATCCCCGACGGGTCGGCGCTCGCGCGAGTAGCTGTCCAGCAGCGTGTCCGGCGCGCCCTCCTTCACCACGGCCGCGAGCTTCCACCCCAGGTTCATCGCGTCCTGCAGGCCCACGTTGAGCCCCTGTCCTCCCGCCGGGAAATGGATGTGCGCGGCGTCTCCCGCGAGCAGCACGCGTCCGTCGCGATACCGGTCCGCGAGCCGCGTCTCGTTGCCGAAGCGCGACAGCCACCGGGGATCCTTCATTCCGAAGTCCGTGCCGACGATGCGCGTGACGCTCTCACGCAGCTCGTCGAGCGTGACGGGCTCGCGGAGCGGCACCTGTTCGCGGAGCGGATCATTGACGACGATGCGATGGATGCCCGGCGCCATGGGCACCACCATCACCCCGCCTCGCGTGTTCGTGACACCGATGGCGGGCTGTGACGGCGGCGCTCCCAGCGTCACGTCTCCGAGCACCGCCGTGCGCGTCACGTCCGTCCCCGGGAACGCGATGCCCGTGAGCCTTCGCACCGCGCTCCGGGCCCCGTCCGCCCCCACCACGAAGCGCGCCCGCACCCGGAACGCGCCTGCTTCCGACGCGCCCTCCAGTTCCATCCCGTCCGCGTCCTGGCGCAACGCCTCCACGGTGTGGCCCCGTCGCACGGCCACGCCCAGCTCCCGGGCCCGAGCCTCCAACAGGGCCTCCGTCACGGCCTGCGGGATGAACAGCGTGTAGGGGAAGCGCGTGTCCAGGACGCTGAAGTCCAGGCGCGTGTCCAACATCGCGAAGTGCCCGGTGGGCAGCGGCCGTCCCCGCTCCAGGAACCGTGTTTCCAGCCCGCGCAGCGCCAGCACCTCCAGCGAACGCGGATGCAGCGTCAGGGCGCGCGACTCACGCACTGGCTCCGCGCGCCGTTCGAACACCTGGACCCGAACGCCCGCCAGCGCCAGCTCGCACGCCACCATCAGCCCGGTGGGACCTCCTCCCACCACGGCGACCTCAAGGACTTCCGCCATGCCGACCTCCTGCCCGAAGGCTCAAACTAACGTTGTTAGGGATCGACTAACGGTGTTAGTTTGTCAAGTCAGCGAGGGTCGACCGGGGCATGCGAATCCAGCGGGAGCAGGTGGTGGCGGCGGCGTGGACGCTGCTGGATGAGGGCGGCCTGGAGGGCCTGACGATGCGCGTGCTGGCGAAGGCGCTCTCCATCCAGGCCCCGTCGCTGTACTGGCACTTCCCGGGCAAGCAGGCGCTGCTGGACGCGATGGCGGACACGCTGCTCCAGGACGTGGCGCGCACGGTGACGGCGGACTCGCCCTGGGAGTCGGTGGTGCGCTCCGTCGCGGGGGACCTCCGGCGCGCGTTCCTCCAGCACCGGGACGGGGCCCGCGTCTATGCCGGCACCTTCGTGGTGTCCGAGCACACGCTGCGCGTCAGCGACACCCTCATCGGCTCGGTGGGCCGGGCGGGGCTCGCGCCGCGCGAGGCGGGCTGGGCGGCGTTCACCGTGCTCGACTACGTGCTGGGCTTCACCATCGAGGAGCAGGGCTTCAGCGCGCAGGAGGCGGAGACGAAGGAGCGTGCAGGGGCCCTGCGGGAGCGGGCCTCGGCGCGCTACCCGCATGCGGCGGGCGCGATGGACGCCATCCTGGACCGCGACTTCGAGCGCCGCTTCGACTTTGGCCTGGAGCTGCTCATCGCCGGGATTCGTGCCCGGATTCCCACCGTGTAACCGCCGCTGTCAGGAACGGGGAGCGCTCTTCGTCCCCGCTGCCCGGCACGCAGCCCTTCCCCGACACCTGCCCGTCATCGCCGCTGTCCGCCCCGGACGGCTCGGGCATCATGCCGCGCATCGCTCCTGACCTGGACGGGAGCCCACGAGGAGTCCTCGGCGATGGACACGGAACTGCAAGGCAAGGGTGTGCTGGTGACGGGGGGCGCGGGCGGCATCGGCTCGGCGCTGGTGCGGGCGTTCGCGGGCGAGGGCGCGAAGGTGGCGGTGCACTACCACCGGAGTGAGCAGAAGGCCGCCGCGCTGGCCCGCGAGGTGGGGGGCACGTCGGTGCGCGCGGACCTGACGGTGGAGGCGGACGTGGACGCGCTGGTGCCCTCGGCGGTGAAGGACCTGGGCCGGCTGGACGTGCTGGTGTGCAACACGGGCGTGTGGCCCGCGCCGGATGAGCCGGTGTGGAAGATGTCCCTGGAGCGCTGGCGCCGCACGCTGGCGCAGAACCTGGACAGCGTGTTCCTGAGCTGCCGCGCGTTCCTGCGCCACGTGGAGACCACCGGCACGGGCAACATCGTCATCATCAGCTCCACGGCGGGCCTCTTCGGCGAAGCGGGCCATGCGGACTACGCGGCGGCGAAGGGCGCGCTCGCGAGCGGCTTCGTCAAGAGCCTGAAGAACGAACTGCACCGCATCGCGCCCATGGGCCGCGTCAACGTGGTGTGTCCGGGCTGGACGGCGGTGGACCGCAACCGCGACAAGCTGGGGGACCCGAAGTTCGTCGGCCGCGTCACGCGGACGATGCCGCTGCGCAAGGTGGGGCAGCCAGAAGACGTGGCGCGGGTGGTGGTGACGCTCGCGTCGGACCGCATCTCCGGACACGTGACGGGAGAGGTCGTCACCGTGGCGGGGGGCATGGAAGGCAGGGTGCTGCATGAAGACTGACGTGGATGTGCGGGCGTACAACCGCGAGGCGTGGAACGGCGAAGTGGGCCGGGGCAACAAGTGGACCCTGCCGGTGTCCCCGGAGGTCATCGCCGCCGCGCGCCAGGGCGACTGGAGCCTGGTGCTCACGCCGTCCAAGCCCGTGCCCCGCGCGTGGTTCGGGGACCTGGCCGGCAAGGACGTGCTGGGCCTCGCGAGCGCGGGCGGTCAGCAGTGTCCGGTGCTCGCGGCCGCGGGCGCGAACGTCACCGTGTTCGACAACTCTCCCGCGCAGCTCGGGCAGGACCGCCTGGTGGCCGAGCGCGAGGGCCTGACGCTGAAGCTCGTGGAGGGCGACATGAAGGACCTGTCCGCCTTCGGCGACGGAAGCTTCGACCTCATCTTCCACCCGTGCTCCAACTGCTTCGTGGACGCCATCCTCCCGGTGTGGCGCGAGGCCTTCCGCGTGCTGCGCCCCGGCGGCGTGCTCCTGGCGGGCATCTGCAATCCGGTCCGCTACCTCTTCGATCCGGCCGAGGAAGAGCAGGGCGTGATGCGGCTCAAGTACACGATGCCGTACTCGGACTTCACCAGCCTCACCGACGAGGAGCGCCGCCGCTACACCGACAAGGCCGAGCCCATGGTCGTGGGGCACTCGCTGGAGGATCAGCTGGGCGGACAACTGGCCGCGGGCTTCGTGCTCACCCACCTCTTCGAGGACAAGTTCGAGGAGAAGGACCTGCTCTCCACGTTCCTGCCCACGTTCATGGCCACGCGCGCGGTGAAGCCACCCCTGCGTCCGTGACGCGGATGTTCGTTGCGCTCCGGAACCGAAAAAGCCTACAGGGGCGGAGTCCGGGTCTCTCCGGACATCCCCCCTTTCTAGGAGTCACCCATGAAGCTGTCCCTGCGTCTCTCCGCGCTGTTGCTCGCGGGCGTTTCCGTTCTCGGTCTGGGCTGTGAAGGCGCGGGCGCGCGCGATCCGCTGAACGCCATCGAGGCGGGCGCGCAGGTGTCCGTGGCGCCTGAACTCGCGCAGGTGGAGCAGGGCGCGGTGGGTGACACGTTCCTGCGCTGTACGCAGCCGCAGGATGGTTCGTACCTGGAGGTCGTGCAGACGGCGACGGGCTACGAGGCGGCCACGGTGACGGAGGCGTACGACCCGTGGGACTGCCGCTGCACGTACCAGCAGCGCGTGGTGCTGGGGCAGTACACCCGGTGCAACCGCTCCACGGTGGATCCGCGCATCCTGAACTGCTTCCGCATCGAGCCCAACGGCACGACGGGCAAGGTGGTGCTGTCCACCACGCGCGTGCAGAAGACGCAGATGGTCATCGGCGGGACGCAGACGGTGTCGTACTCGGAGCTGAGCATCGCGGCCATCAACCAGGACCCGGGCCAGACGCCGCGCAAGGACTTCACCTACACCCTGTCGGACTGCCAGTAATCCCGGCCGTCCGGAGCGCGATTTAACCTTTCGCCAGCTCCGGGGTTTCAGGTGTCAGAGCGCGACGGAAAGCGGGCCTGCACGGCTGCCTTCCGCCGCGCTTCCGACCCGAACCTGGAGTCCACCACCATGTCGCTGAAGTCCATTCTTCGCGGTACCGCCGTCGCCACGCTGCTGTTCGCCGTGCCCGTGTTCGCCCAGACGGCGCCGTCCGCCGAGTCCGCGCCCCAGAAGTCCGGCCAGTGCGAGAAGGGCGCCCGTGGCAGGCACGGCGGTGGCGGCCACAAGTTCGGCCGCATGGAGCACCGGCTGGACAAGCAGGTCGCCGAGGGGCGCCTCACCCAGGCCCAGGCCGACGGCTTCAAGGCCGAAGCCAAGGCGCTGCACGAGGAGATGAAGGCCGCCCGCGCCGCCGCCAACGGTCAGGTGGACGAAGCCCAGCGCTCGCAGTTCAAGGAGCGCCGCCGCGCGCTGAAGGAGAAGATCAAGTCCGCGCTGGCGCCCACGCAGCAGGGCGCCTGAGGTCCGCGGTGATGGGGGCGCGTGACGAGGGGGACCGGTTGGCGCAGACTGACCGGGCCCCCTGTCGCCGGGAGTCCCCATGGTTCGCTGTCTTCTCGTCGCGGTGGTGCTCCTGACCGTTGGCTGCCGCTCGCATTCCGGCGTGGCGCCAGGAGCGCAGGCGCAGGCCGCGCCCCCGACAGAGGCGGAAACGCCGGTGACGCTGGTGGCGGACGAAGAGCTGCTGCGCGTGCAGAAGCGCGCCCGCTACATCGTCGCCTCCGAACAGGGCGCCATCCGCGCCACGGACCTGCTGCTGAAGCGGACGGATCTGGACCGCGCGCGGATGAACTGGTTCTTCACCGTGCCGCGCGGCAACGCCTGGTACACCGTCTTCGGGCGCTTCAATGCGCAGGACACCTTCGTCCCCGCGTACGCGTACCGCGCGCCCATCGAGTTCTCCTCCGAGATGGAGGACTTCCCGGTGGACTCGCTGCCCGAGGGCATGGAGGCCGTGGCGCGCGCCGTGAGCGCCGCATGCGAGCGCGTCTACCAGGTGCATGGCCGCAAGCAGCTCAACCCCGTCGTGGTGGAGGAGGACGGCGCCCTCACCGTGTACGTGCTCCAGGGCTTCGACGATTCAAGCCTGTACCTGCTGGGCGGCGACTTCCGCTTCCGCTTCAGCAAGGACGGCCGGCAGAAGCTCCAGGAGCTGCCCCTGCACCAGGGCCTCATCCCCGTGTCCATCGCGCCGGATGGCGACGGTGAGCGGCCCGCCTTCTCCGCGCACGCGCACGTGCTCTTCCCGGGCCCGATGGAGACGGAGCTGGCGTTGGTGATGCTCTACCCCGTGCTGGGCGGCCTGTTCGTGGGCGTGACGGATCAGGACTGCATCTACGCGCTGTCGCCCGACGGCACCATCCGCGCGGTGCGCCTGAGCCGCGAAGAGGTCCTGAAGGAGCTGCGATCGGATGGCACGTTCGCGCCCCCGGAGTCCCTGGTGCCCCCGAAGGACGCAGGGGACCCGGGCGTGGTGCTCTGAACAGCTGCCGGTGTGCACTGTTGAGCTTCGACCATCCCTGTCGCCCCGGCCCGGTCGCGTGTGGGTGGGGAGTGCCTAGAGTGCTGCGCCTCATGTGGACGCAGGCGCGCGGCGTGCGTCCACGGACACCCGACAGGAGGACGTGATGGCCTTGCAGAACGACTACCAGGACGTGCTGGACGTGGCGAAGAACGTGGGCGCCAAGGTCGAGACCCGTGAGGAAGGCGGCAAGCTCATTATCAAGGGCACGGTGGAGCACGCCTTCGACCGCGATCGCATGTGGGATCAGATCAAGGCGAAGCACCCGAAGTGGAACGACGAGATCATGGTCAACCTGACCGTGACCCACGCGGAGCCCTACGGCGTCCACACCGTGAAGTCCGGCGACACGCTGGGCAAGCTGGCCCGCGACATCTACGGCGACGCGAAGCTGTACCCGAAGATCTTCGAACTCAACAAGGACCAGCTCAAGGACCCGGACCACATCAAGGTGGGCCAGGTGCTCAAGCTGCCGCCCAAGACGATCGTCAACCGGGCGTAGTCCGAAGCCTCCCGTCCGACGGTGGCCCCGAGCCAGCCGTCGGAACGGGAGCGGTGCTTCACACCGGAGAGATTTCCCGGCGGCGGAAGGGGCGCTCCACGCGCTTGTTCGCGGTGCGCTTGAGCGCGCGGGCGAGCAGCCGGCGCGTGTCGCGCGGATCCACCACGTCATCCACCATGGCCATCGCGGCGGTGCGCTCGATGCGGATGTGCGGGCGCAGGCCTTCGGCCAGCTCCTTCTTCATCGCGGCGGCGGCCTCCGGGCTCTCCGCGGCCTGGAGCACCTTGCGCGCGGCGATGGACACCATGCCCTCCGGACCCATCACGGCGATCTCCGCGCCCGGCCACGCGACGAGCAGGTCCGGTTCGAAGGCGCGGCCGTTCATCACGTAGTAGCCCGCGCCGTAGCCCTTGCGCACGACGACGGTGAACTTGGGCACGGTGGCGCTGGCGGTCGCGTACATCATCTTCGCGCCGTGGCGGATGATGCCCTGCTGCTCCACCTTGGTGCCCACCATGAAGCCGGGCACGTCCTGCAGGAAGAGCAGGGGGATGTTGAAGGCGTCGCACAGGTTGATGAAGCGCGCCGCCTTGTCCGCCGCGTTCACGTCCAGGATGCCGCCCAACTGCATGGAGTTGTTGGCGACGATGCCCAGCGGGTAGCCGTCAATGCGCGCCAGTCCCGTGATGAGGTTGCGCGCCCAGCGCGGCTTCATGGGGAAGAACTTCCGGTCATCCACCAGCGACAGGATGACCTTGTGCATGTCGAACGCCTGGCGCGGGCTCTCCGGCACCACCTTGAGCAGGTCCTCGTCGCGGCGGTCGAACGGATCGCTGGTGGGCTTGCGCGGCGGCTTGTCCTCGCAGTGGGACGGGAAGAAGCCCAGGTATTCGCGCACGGCGGCAAGGCAGGTGGCGTCGTCCGGGTACTCCGCGTCCGCGACGCCGGACAGCTCGTTGTGCACCTTCGCGCCGCCCAGCTCCTCTTCCGTGACCTTCTCGCCCACGGTGGACTCGACCAGGTACGGCCCGCCAATGGCCAGCGAGCTGGTGCCCTTCACCATGGGGAGGAAGTCCGCGAGGCCGGGGATGTAGGCCGTGCCGGCGGCGCCGGGGCCCACCATCGCGGCGACCTGCGGAATCACGCCGCTCATCACCACCTGCTCGCGGAACAGGTAGCCGGTGTCCGCGAAGCTCGCGATGCGCCGGGGGTCGATGCCCGCGCTCGCGTCCAGCCGCGCGCCGGCCGAGTCCACCAGCCACACCATGGGGATGCGGTTCTTCAGCGCGATGTCGCGCAGCCGCGCCACCTTGCGCTCGCCCACCTCTCCGATGGAGCCCCCGTACACGGTGAAGTCGTAGATCGCGGCGGCCACCGGACGGCCGTCGATCTCCCCCGTGCCGGTGATGACGCCGTCGGCGGGGGAGGGTGGGCCCTCGTCCTCCTCCGGGAGGTTGCCGTGATGCCCCGCGAGCAGGCCCAGCTCCTCGAAGGTTCCGGCGTCGAAGAGGAGCTTCAGGCGCTCGCGCGCGGTCAGCTTCCCCTTGGCGTGCTGGCGCTCGACGCGTTCGGGGCCACCCATGCCCTCGTTGCGCTGGCGCTGCTCGGCGAGCTTCTCCACCCGTTCGGTCATCTTCATGGCGGCGCACCCCTTGGATTGATTCTAGAATCAATCAAAGCAGGGGCGGGGCCCGGCAGGAAGAGGAGAAGTGGGGAAGGTCAGGCTCCGCGCAGCCGCTCGGCCCAGGTGAAGTAGGCGCCCCGGGGGTCGTCGAGCGGGTCTCGGAAGAGGGCGCGGATGTCGGAGGTGTCCACCTGGCCGGAGTCGAAGGCGCGGTAGAGGCTGTCGCCCAGCAGGTAGCCGAGCGCATGGCTGACGCCGTGGAACAGGCGGTCGCGGCGCAGGGGCAGCAGCTTCACGGCCTCCTCCGGTGCTTCGCCTTCCGTGGCCTTGTGGGCCAGGACGAAAGCGGCGATCTGCCGCTCCAGGCCCCGGGACTCGCCAAAGCGCTTCGCCCACTCCGACACGTTCGGGCAGATGCGGCGCGGGTTGACGAGCTTGGAGCCGAAGAAGCCCAGCGCCTCTTCCAGGCAGCGCGCGTAGAAGGCCTCGGACGCGCCGCGCGGGGCATCCATGGCGTCACCCACGGCGCAGTGGCGCACGAAGTGGGCGGCCTCTTCAGCGGCGTGGTTGAGCGACAGCGACGCGAGGTAGGCGGTGCGCGCGCGGGGGATGTAGCCACTTTCGCGCGACAGGATGTGCTTGCGCAGCTGGGACACTTCCGCCTGGGTGAAGCGGCCGCGCTGCCGGATGCGGGCGAGCACGTCGCCATCCGCCGCCGTCGTCACCTCCACGGAGTCCAGCGCCCGGCCCACCGGCACGCCCGCGAGCCGGCCGATGAGCTCCGCCATCTCCCGGAAGCGCTCCGCGGCGCTGCGGTCCATCAGCGGGGCGTCGTCGCCTTCGGCCTCCAGATAGTCCAGGAAGCTCTGCTGGCAGAGGACGGGCGAGGCGTTCATCAGGCACAGGGCGCCATCCGCCAGCTCCACGGCCTCCGCGGAGCCCAGCCGACCTTCACGCGCGAGGCGCCACCAGAGGCCTTCGGCGTTCTGGTACACGACGAGCCCCCGGCGCGGGTGGTCGTCCCCGAGGGCGCGCTCCACCTGGGCAGGCAGGTGACAGGGGGCGGCGTGGAACTGGCCCACCAGCACCATCACCAGCGGGACATCCTCCGCGCGGGCCACCCGGGCGATGCGTTCGGCGGCGAAGGCGTCGCGCAGCGCGAGCGAACGTTCTCCCTGGGCCCGCCGGTCGATGGCCGCCACGGCGAGCTTGTGGCGCTTCGCGAACCCGAGCACCGCGCGGATTCCGGCGCCGGGGCCGAAGCCCGTGGAGGGGCCATGGCCCAGCCGGGACAGGAGCGTGCGCTCCGGCAGCCGTCCCGCGAGGTACGCGTCCAGTGCGGCCTGGTGACGACCTTCCACGCATTCGAGCGCCAGCACGACGCGACGCCCGGACGCGAGGGCGCGTTCGGCCAGCTCCAGGTAGGTCTGCTGGGCCAGGGGCAGCGTGTGGTAGTCGCCGACGTAGACGAGGTCGGAGGCCGCGATGCGCTGGTGCACGTGGGTGACGGGCACGACGCGCTGGTAGGTGTTCGTGCGACGCCGGTAGCGCGCCTCGTAGGCACGGAACGCGTCGGTGCGGCCTTCCACCACCCGGGCAATCTGGGCGCGTTGGCGGCGGAAGAGGGCGAGGTGAAGGGCAAGCGACGCGCGCATGGAGCGGAGGCAACGTCGCACGCGCTTCTGGGGGCGGCAAAAAATCAGCGGGATGGGCGCGGGTGGCTTGCTTGACTCGAATGGCCCTGCAACGGACCATCGTTGGCAATCTTGCTGACCGCACTTCCTCGCACGCTCATCCTCTGTGCCGTGGTGTTCGTCGCGGCCCCCGTCCACGCGCAGGAGCCCGCACTGCTCCATGCCTCGCCGCCGCGCGCGGAGGCCCGTCAGGCCCTCCAGTTGGATGCGACGCTGGTGGACGGAGGCAAGGTGCTGGAGGTCTTCGTCCGCTATCGCGGCCCGGGTGAGCCGTACATCCAGGTCCCCATGGAGCGGCAGTACGGAGACCTGTACCGCGCGGAGATCCCCGCCGAACACATGGTGGCGCCCGGCGTGGAGTACTACGTCGAGGCCGCGATGGTGGACGGGGCGCGCACGCCCCTGTTCATGTCCGCGCTCCGGCCAGCACGCGTCAAGGTGGGGGAGCAGCCTCCGGCTCCGGTGGCAGTGGCTCCCTCCAAGCCGGGCTCACGAGGGGACACCCCACGGTCCGCGCCGAACATCGATGCCTTCACGCCGCCCTCCGGTGGGGATGACGACGCGGACGCCGCCGCGCCGGCCGATGCGCGAGGCACGTCGTCCCGCACGGGCACGGTGCCGTCGGCTCCCACATCACGGGGGAGCACGGCCCCATCTCCAGAGGTGACGCGGGGGACTGCCGCCCCGGACGCACGCGCTTCGACCCGCCCGGATGCCGCGGATCCACGTGCCACAAACAACCGTACGCGTACGGACGCGACCGATTCGCGTCCTTCCGGGCGCGCGGACAGCTCCTCGGGTCGAGCAGACAGCTCGGACGCACGCGCTTCGGGCCGTACGGACAGCGCGGATTCGCGGACCTCTCCGCGCACGGACGGCACGGACTCCCGTTCCTCTTCGCGCACCTCACGCCCCGCGCAAGACGACGAGATGGCCGCGCTCAACGCGGACCTTCCCCCCGACTCGCGCGGGAGCACCTCCTCCCGGTCGGGCACCTCCGCTGCCCCCCGCGAACCCGGGACCTCCGGCCGCAGCTCGATGGACGACGACCTTGCGCTCTACAGCGCGGAGGACGTGCTCGCGGTGACGACCCTCCAGGAGGAGGCCGTGCGCACCGTCCCGGCCATTGGCGCGTCGTTCAACCGCTCGCAGATGATCGCGCTGGGTGCCCGCACGGTGGCGGACGTGCTGGACGTGGTGCCGGGCGTGTCCGTCAGCCGCGACGTGCAGGGCTTCCACCGCACCGCCGTCCGGGGCCTTCGCAACGACGCGGAGGTGCTCTTCCTCCTGGATGGCCACCGCCTCAACAACTTCTTCGACGGCAAGGCGCTGATGAACCTGCCGGTGGAGAACCTGGAGCGCATCGAGGTCATCCGCGGTCCCGGCTCCGCCATCTACGGCGCTGGCGCCTTCCTGGGCGTGGTCAACCTGGTCACCAATCACGCGGACGGCGTGCGCGGCGCGGTCACCACCGGAGGCGTTCCCCGTGACGACGGGCGGCTCGCGCTCGCCACGGACGGACACCTGTCCGCCGCGCACACCACCGGCGACCTGCGCCTGTTCGCGGACGTGGACCTGTGGAGCCAGGACGGTGACTCCCTCGTCATCGACCACGATGCGCTGGACGCCGAGTCCGTGGACCAGGGCCTGCGCAACATCGAGGACCCCGCGGGCCGCACGCGCGACGGGCGCTTCTTCGTCAACGCGGGCGGAGGCATCTCCTACGGCCTGGACAGCGCCGGCCGCGTGGGCGTCTCCGCGCGCTACCTCACCGAGAAGCGCGATGCCCTGGTGGGCCTGTTCGACACCGTGGGCGAGGACTCGGAGCTGTCCTGGAACGTGCTGCTCGCCGACCTCACCTGGGACCGTCCCCTGGGCGACGGGGGGCAGATCCGCGCCCGCCTGGGCTTCGATCAACAGGCCACCGACCGCCGCTTCCAGCTCACGCCTTCCGACTTCCGCACCGGCGACGACACGGATCAACGCTTCCCGGACGGCCTCCAGGAGGAGACGCGCGTCACCGTGCGCACCGTGACGGCGTCGGTGGACGCGGACCTCGCGCTCGCGAAGGAGAACCACCTCACCCTGGGCTTCGTCGTCGAACAGCAGTCCCTGGCGAACTACGCGTACACGACGAACTACACGCTCGACGGCCGCCTGCGCCCCAGCCCCACCGCCCCTGAAGGGCTCGTGGACCTGACCGAACTCGCGGACGGCGCGGCCTCCCGCCGCCTCAACCTGGGCGTGTCCGCGCAGGACCAGTGGACGGTGCTCTCCGGCCTGACGCTCACCTTCGGCCTGCGCGTGGACGCCACCCAGCTTCCCAACGTGGACGCGGCCGGGACGCTGGACGGCCGCAAGACGGTGGTGCGCGTCAACCCGCGCGTGGGCCTGGTCATCGCCGCGTCGGACGCGCTCGTGCTCAAGGCCCTCTACGGCCGCGCCTTCCGTCCGCCCACGCCCCAGGAGCTGGTCGAGCGCATCCCCGACACCGACTACAACCAGGGTCGCTTCGAGGGAAACCCGCTGCTGCAGCCCGCCACCGTGGACACCTTCGAACTGGGCGCGGACCTCATCCAGGCCGCCGGTGACACCCGCGTGCGCGTGCGCGGCAATGCCTTCCTGCAGAACTTCTCCTCGCCCATCACCCCGGTGGACACGAGTGGCAACATCGTCCCCCTGCGCAACCGCGAGCTGGGTGTGCGCGTGTACGGCGTGGAGGCGGAGGCCCGGCTGGAGGCGTCCAAGCGCGCCGCCGCGTGGGTCAACGCCAGCCTGTCGCGCGCGCAGGACCTGGAGCTGCCCGGCCAGTCCCGCCTGCTCACCGACGTGCCCCAGGCCCGGTTCAACGCCGGCGTGTCCATGCCCCTGGGCGACTGGGTGAACCTGGACGTGGTGGTGCGCTCCGGCGCCGAGCGCCGCAACAACAGCCGCTCCACCCTGGAGCTCATCCGTCGCTACGAGATTCCCGCCTACAGCCTCATCACCGCGCAGCTGCGCTCCGAGCCCATCCTGGAGCACTTCGAGGTGACGCTCTTCGCGCAGAACCTCTTCGACCACGACCTGCGCGACGACGTGCCCCGTCCGGACCGCATCACCGGACTGCTGCCGCGCGAGGGCGTGTCCGGCTACCTCACCCTGAGGGCCTTCTACTGATGGACCGCCGCTTCCTCGCCGCCGCGCTCGCCGGGCTTAGCCTCCTGCCCGGATGTCTTGCGTACAACGACTCCTGTGCCCCGCTGGTGGACGACCCCGACGCCGTCGTCGGCTACGTGGGCGAGGAGGTCTTCCTGGACAAGACCTTCACCCGCCACGACAACAACGCGCTGGGGCAACTGGCCGCGGACGCCTTCCTCCACGCCGAGGACGGCGCGGCGAAGCCCACCGAGCTGGGCATCATCAACGGCGGCTCCCTGCGCGACGAAGGGCTGTGCGTCACCCGCACGTCCGTGCGCACCGGGCCGCTCAGCAACGGCGTGCTCCACGAGGTGATGCTCTTCGAGAACCTCGTCGTGACGGTGGACCTCACGGAGAAGCAGCTCGTCGCCCTGTTCGAGCACTCCGTGGCGACCCTGGCCATGGAAGGGCAGGCCATCGTGTCGCCCTCGGGCGCGTTCCTCCAGGTGTCCGACGGCACCACCCTGCGCGTGGACTGCGCCCGCCCCGCGGGCCAGCGCGTGAAGGAGCTGCGCGTGCGCGGCCGCACGGTGTCCGTGCCCGCGCGTGAAGACGCGTCCATCCGCTACCGCGTGGCGATGTCCGCGTTCGTACTGGAGGGGGGCGACGGCTACGGCAGCATCCTGGGCAACGCGGGCCAGGATCCGGACCGCAACCCGGTGCAGGCGCGAAGGCTGGGAGGCACGGACACCAACCTCACGGCGGCGTACATGAAGGACACGTACCCCAGCCCGGTCCAGGCGCTGAAGGAAGCCCCGCGCGTCGTCTTCGAGAACTGCGCCCGGCCCGCCAGACCCGCCTCGCGCTGACGCATCAGCGCGGACGGGACTTCAGGGCCGGGGCAAGGGGACGAAGGCCTTCCGCTTACGTCTTGGAGGGCTCGTCCGAGGAGGCCGGGGCGCTGGCCACCACCGCCGCGGGAGCGGCAGCGGGGGCCTGGGCCACGGCGGCCACCGGCCTCGGGGGCAGGGGGCCGAGCACGTCGTTCATCGAGGGCATCCGACGGATGTCGGCGCGGGCCACCTTCCACGCCTGCTGGACGATCCACGAGAGGGAACGGTCCTGCCGGTTCGCCTCGCGCTGGATCTCTTCCAGCATCTCCTCGGGGAAGTAGAGCGACTGCTTGCGATGATCCGTGGTGGCCATTGCCGGGGTTACTCCTCGCGAGGGTCCTGGCGTTCGTCGCCAGTGACGTCGTTGACGGCAGGGAATGACTTGATGCGCTCGCGGGCGATCTTCCAGGCCTGCTGCACCACCCATGAGAGGGAACGGTCCTGCCTGTTCGCCTCCTCCTGGATCTCCTTCAGCATCTCCTCGGGGAAGTACAGCGACTGCTTGCGCTTGTCGGTGCCTGCCATACCTGGGTCTCCGGGGCGGATTCGAGGTGACGACCTGAACACACCGGAGCGGTTATCCGACAGACTCCCTGAAGGGTCAACGGTTTCGGAGCACTCGTGCGCGCACGCGGGTGCTGAACGCTCCGCTTCCGACAGTGCGTGGCCCCCCGGGAGCGCCCGGCCGCAAAAGAAGCGTGGCACGAAAAAAAGGAAACGCCCCGGCCTCCACGAAGGAAGCCGGGGCGTCTCGGAAAGAGGGACCGCCAGGAGCGAATCTCCAAGCGGCCCCGTGGGCCCAGAGGGGGAGGGGGGGGACCCCTAGGCCCAACACCATGAAGTCCAGAACGTCCGACCAACATCCACAGGGCGACGTTCTATTTCCGCCCTGCGACCACCGGTTGTGGGGATCATGCCAACCGTCTCCCACACCTTCCTGCCACCGCGAATCTGTAACCCGGCCACCCACGCCCCCATTCCTTCACCGCTTCCATGCCCCGTGCATCTCCTGGAGTCCCCCCGCTGGCCGCCCTGCTTGCCCGCTCCTATGCCGAGCACGGCCTGGCGTCGCGCTCGGTGCTGCTGGCCGTCTCCGGGGGCGCGGACTCCACCGCGCTCCTCGTGGGCACGGCCCGCGTCCGGGAATCGCTGGGCCTGCGCGTGGAGGTGGCGACGTTCGACCATGGCCTGAGGCCGGACGCCTCGGAGGAGGTGGCCTCCGTGGCGAACCTGTCCGCGCGCCTGGGGCTGGTCTGCCATGTCCGCGCGCTCGCGCTGTCACCCGGTGCGGGGGTGGAGGCCCGGGCCCGCGAGGCGAGGTACGCGACCCTGGAGGTGCTGCGCCAGGAGCGTGACCTGGCGGCCATCGCCACGGGCCACACGCTGAACGATCAGGCGGAGACCCTGTTGATGCGGCTGGCGCGCGGCACCGCGCTCCGGGGCGCGCGGGGCATCCACGCCCAGGCGCCCACGCTCCTCCGCCCCCTGCTCGCGTGCTCGCGCGACGACGTGCTCGCCTTCCTGCACGCCGAGGGACTGGACTACGTGCGCGATCCGATGAACGCCGACCCCTCGCTCTTCCGCACCCGCATGCGCACCGATGTGCTGCCCGCGTTGGACCGCGCGGCGGGGTTTCGCACCCTCCCTCACCTGGCGAACTTCGCCCGGCTCGCCGCGGAGGATGAGGCCCTGCTGGGCCGGTTGGCGGACGCGTCGTGGGAGCGGCTGTCGCTGCCGGGCGGCGGGCTGGATGCGGTGGGGGTGGGCGC
>NZ_RAWD01000153.1:0-22367 GCF_003612065.1 Corallococcus sp. CA047B | reverse complement strand
GCCCGTCCCGCTCCAGTTCGTCCTCCCCTACGCGGGAGGCTCACGCGTGGCGGCCATCGGCCTGCAGCGCGTGTGGTTCCTGAACGCGGACACCGGCGCCATCGTCAACAAGGACGGCAAGTCGGTGGACGCCTCCGGCACCCTCCAGGTCGTCCAGGTACAACTGGGCCGGGCCACCAGCCCCGAGTTCTACCTGCTGAACGGCTCCGGCCCGGGCGAGCTGCCCCTGGAGATCGTCGCGGTGGACTCCGGCGAGAAGGGCGAGCTGTTCCGCTACGAGGTGTCCAGCAGCCTGTCGTGCTCGGTGGACAACGACAACCGCCTCTGGATGCGGACGGGCAACAGCCTGGTGCAGACGCTGCCCCTGGCGGACTACCGCAAGGTGCGCCCGTAACGGCGTGAAGCCACTCAGGGCCGGTCGGCGACGAGGAGCGCTTCCACGTTGCCGGCGGGCCCGGGCACGGGCGAGTCCATCAGCCCGCGCACGGTGAGGCCCTGCTCGCGCACGAACGCCGTCACGGTGTCGATGGCGTCCTGGCGCGCGACGGGGTCCCTCACCACGCCGCCCTTGCCCACGCGGTCCGGGCCCACCTCGAACTGGGGCTTCACCAGCGCCACCAGCAGGCCCCCGGGCGACAGGAACGTCAGCACCGACGGCAGCACCTGGGTGAGCGAGATGAAGCTCACGTCGATGACGACCACGCCCACCTTCTCCGGCAGGTCCTCTTGCGTGAGGTAGCGCGCGTTCACCCGCTCGCGCGAGCGCACCCGCGGGTCCTTGCGCAGCTTCTCGTGGAGCTGGCCGTAGCCCACGTCGATGGCGTGCACCCGCACCGCTCCGTGCTGGAGCAGGCAGTCGGTGAAGCCCCCCGTGCTGGCGCCGATGTCCGCGCCCACGCGGCCCGTCACGTCCAGGCCGAAGCGGTCCATGGCGCCCTTGAGCTTGAGGCCCCCACGCGACACGTACGGCAGCACCTCGCCCTTGAGGCGCAGCTCCGACTCCACCAGCACCAGGGCGCCGGGCTTGTCCACGCGCTGGTCGCCCACCACCACCTGGCCGGCGAGGATGAGCGCCTGGGCCTTGGTGCGCGACTCGGCGAGGCCCCGCTCCACCACCAGCACGTCCAGCCGCTCCTTCTTCAACTTCACGGGGCCTCCTCTCCGAGCAGCCCCCGGCCCGCGCGCCGCAGGCCCGCCGCGTCCAGCCCCAGCTCCGCGCGCTGCACCCGCGCGTCACCATGCGGCAGGAACTCATCCGGCATGCCCATGAGCTTCACCCGGGGGTGCACGCCGGAGGCCGCGTACAGCTCCAGCACCGCGCTGCCCAGCCCGCCCCGGGTGGTGCCCTCTTCCGCCACCACCACGTGCCCACCCGCCGCGGCCTCCAGCAGCGCCGCTTCATCCAGCGGCCAGGCCCGGCGCGCATCCAGCACGCTCCAGTCCGGTTCGTTCCGCACGGCCTCCAGTGCCGCGAGCCCCAGCGGGCCCAGCGTCACCAGCGTCAGCCGGGGCCCGGCCGCGCGCTTCAACCAGCGGGCTCCCGCCACGGGCGCCTCGCCCACGTGCAGCTCCGGGGGCACCGCCGGCAGCGTGCCGCGCGGGAAGCGCAGCACGGACGGCCCGGGGGCCTGGAGCGCGGTGGTGAGCATGGGCGACAGGTCCTCGCCCACCACCGGGGCCCACTGCGTCAGGCCCGGCAGCGGCCGGAGGAAGGACACGTCGTACGCGCCCTGGTGCGTGGCGCCATCCGCGCCCACCAGCCCCGCGCGGTCCACCGCGAAGACGACGGGCAGGCCCGGCAGGCACACGTCGTGGACCACCTGATCATACGCGCGCTGGAGGAAGGTGGAGTAGACGACGCACACCGGCCGAGCCCCCGCCGCGGCCAGTCCCGCGCAGAAGGTGACGGCGTGCTGCTCCGCGATGCCCACGTCGTGCACGCGGTCCGGGAAGCGCGCCTTCAGGCCCGTGAGCGCGGAGCCCTCCAGCATCGCGGGCGTGACGGCCACCACGCGCGGATCCCGCTCCAGCGCTTCGCCCAGCACCGTGGCGAACGCCTCGCTGAACGTGGGCAGTCCCCCGCGCGAGCGCACGAGCTTGCCGGCGCGCCACTCGTAGGGCCCCATCGCGTGGCCGCGCGTCTGCTCGTCGGCCTCCGCGGGGGGAAAGCCGCGCCCCTTCTTCGTCAGCGCGTGCACCACCACCGGCCGCGAGGAGGCCTTCGCCTCGCGCAGCGCCTGCGTGAGCGCGCCCAGGTCGTGCCCGTCCACCGGGCCCAGGTAGGTGAAGCCCAGCGATTCGAAGAACGCCCTCGCGTTGCGCGTGCGCAGGAGCGCGGGGATGGCGCCCACGTTCGCGCTGATGGACATCTGGTTGTCGTTGACCACCACCACCAGCGGCAGGTGGCTGCCTCCGGCGTTGTTGAGGCCCTCGAAGCTCAGGCCGCCGGTGAGCGCGCCGTCCCCCACCACCGCCACCACGTGGCCCCGGTGATGCAACTGCCGCCGGCCCGCGAGCACGCCCAGCGCCGCGGAGATGGCCGTGCACGCGTGGCCCGCCGCCAGGGCGTCGTGGGGGCTCTCGCGCGGATCCAGGAACGGGGAGATGCCGCCCGCCTGCCGCAGCGTGTGCATCTGGTCGCGCCGACCGGTGAGCAGCTTGTGCGCGTACGCCTGGTGCCCCACGTCGAAGAGGAGGGCGTCCTGCGGCGTGTGGAAGACGCGGTGCAGGGCCACCACCAGCTCCACCGCGCCCAGCGACGCGCCCAGGTGTCCGCCCACCCGGCCGCACAGCGTGATGATGGCCTCGCGCAGCGCCTCGCACAGGCCGGGCAGCGCGTCCTCGGACAGCGCGCGCACCTCCGCGGGAGACGACACCCCGGACAGCACGTCCGCCATCAGGACGTCCGCTCCACCGAGTAGCGCGCCAGGGCCGCCAGCGGACCGTCCGCGCCCTCCAGCGGACGCACCGCGGCCTCCGCCGTCGCCACCAGCTCGCGGGCCTTGCGCCGCGACGCCTCCAGCCCCAGCACCGCCGGGAACGTGAAGCGTCCGGCCTCCGCGTCCGCGCCCGCGGGCTTGCCCAGCTGCTCCGCGCTCGACGTCACGTCCAGCACGTCGTCGGCGATCTGGAACGCCAGCCCCACTGCGTCGCCGTAGGTCTCCGCGCTCACGAGCGCCGCCAGGTCCCCGCCCCCGGCCAGCACGCCCATGCGGCATGCCGCGCGGATGAGCGCGCCCGTCTTCATCCGGTGCAGCCGGATGAGGTACGCCTCCGTCGCCGCCCGGTCCTCCGCGGTGTCCAGCACCTGGCCACCCACCATGCCCGCCGCGCCCGCCGCCCGCGCCAGCTCCGCGCACAGCAGGCCGCGCACCGGCTCCGGCCCGCTGGCCATCACCGTGAAGGCCTCCGTCAGCAGCCCGTCCCCGGCCAGGAGCGCCAACGACTCGCCGAACATCTTGTGGTTCGTCGGCTTGCCCCGGCGCAGGTCGTCGTTGTCCATGCTGGGCAGGTCGTCGTGCACCAGCGAATACGTGTGCACGTACTCCAGCGCGCACGCGGCATCCACGGCCACCTCGTTGCGGGTGCTCGCATTGGCCACCGCGTCCGCGAACGCGAGGCACATCACCGGACGCAGCCGCTTGCCGCCCGCGAGCAGCGAATAGCGCATGGACTCCGCGAGCCTGGCGGGCGTGCCGGCGGGAACCAGCCGGTCCGCGCGCTCGCGCAGCAGCTCCTCCACCCGCGCCTGGTGCGAGCGCATGAAGGGTTCCAGTTCAAAGGCGGCCATCGGCTTCAAGGCTCCTGCACCACGTCGGTGGGAATGAGTTCGCGGATGCGCTGGACGAGCGTGTCCAGCTCCAGCGGCTTCACGAAGTAGTCGGCGGCGCCGACCTCCATGCCCCGCCGCTTGTCCTCCGGGTCTCCCCGCCCGCTGATGAAGATGATGGGGATGTCCCGGAACTGCTTGTTCTGCTTCACGGCCTGGCACAGCTCGAAGCCGTTGATCCAGGACATGTTCACGTCCAGGAGGATGGCGTGCGGCCGGTGCAGCTCCAGCGAGGCGACCAGTCGCAGGCCGTTGGCCGCGGACGTCACCTCGAACCCTTCTGACCCCAGGGCCTCGGAGAGCAGTTCGCGCGTGTCACGGTCGTCATCCACAATGGTGATCTTCGGCTTCGACATTCCCGGCCTCCGCCCTTCCCCTGTTTCCTAGAACGGGACATCGTCCTCCGGCGGCGGACGGGCCGTGCTGCTCGCCCGGGGAGCAGCCTGGGGAGCGGGACGGGACGCCACCGCCAGGGGCGCGACGACCTCCTGGCCGTCCTCGTCCACCAGCAGCTGCTCGATGCGCTGTTCAGCCTCCGTGAGGAGCTTCTCGCCCCGGCGGACGAGCCGGATGCCTTCCTCGAACGCCTTGAGCGAGTCCTCCAGCGACAGCTCGCCGCTCTCCAACCGGGCGACCGTCTGCTCCAGACGCGACACCACGTCCCCGTACTGCTCGGGGGCGGCCTCCACCTTCGGGTTCTTTTCCGACTTCGCCACGGCCATCCACCTCCCCGAGCGGGGCGCGGAATGTAGAGGGTGGCCCGCTAGCAGTCCACCGGCCCTTTCAGGCCAGTGACGGTCGCTTCGATTTCTTCACACCCGCCCAGCGTCTGGGCGCCATGGGCGGCCAGCTTGATGCCCAGCACGTCCCCCACCACCACGTCCCCCATGGAGCGCACCACGACGCCGTCCCGCTGGCGGAACGTCACCGCGTAGCCGCGCGACATCACCTTCAGCGGGCTCAGGGCGTCCAGGCGTCCCCCCAGGCGTCCGAAATGCGTCTGCGCGGAGGCCAGCGCCCCCCGCTGGAGTTCGAGCAGCCGCGCGCGCGCCTTCGCCACCCGAGCGCGCTCCTCCGCCACCCGCGCCGTGGGCGTCACGCGCTCCAGCCCCAGCCGCGCGTCCGCCAGCCCGCCCCGCCGCCGCGTCACCCCCGCGCGCGCCGCTTCCGACAGGCGCATGGCGAGCTTGAGCAGGTGCGAGCGCTGCTCTCCCAGCCGCGTCTGGGGCCGCGCCCGCTGCAACCGCTCCTGCAGGGCGCGCAGCCGCTCGCGGTGTTCGCGCGCCTGGGGGCGCAGCACGCGCATCATCGCCTCCACCTGTTCGGACAGGTGCAGGCGCTGCTGGTTCACCGCGCGCCGGGGGTCGGTGAGCCGCGCGGCGAGTTGGCCCTGACGCTCGCGCAATTCCAGCACGCGGCGCTCGAAGGCCCGGCGCAGCCGTCCGGACTGCGTGGCCAGCGTCAGCTCCAGGTCCGCGAGGACGGGAGACAGCCGCTCCGCCGCCGCGCTGGGCGTGGGCGAGCGCAGGTCCGCGACGAAGTCCGCGATGGTGAAGTCGATTTCGTGGCCGATGGCGGACACCACCGGCACCGGCGAGGCGAAGATGGCGCGCGCCACCCGCTCCTCGTTGAAGGTCCAGAGGTCCTCCACGGAGCCTCCGCCGCGCGTCACGACGATGACGTCCACGTCGGTGCGGCCCAGCCGCTCGATGGCCCGCGCCACGTCCTCCTCGGCGCCCTCGCCCTGCACGCGCGCGTCCGCCAGCAGCACACCCAGCCGGGGGTTGCGCGAGTGCAGCACGCGCAGGAAGTCCTGGAGCGCCGCGCCCGTGCGGCTGGTGACGACGCCGATCCTCCGGGGCAGAAAGGGCACGGGCCGGGGCGGCCGCACGCGCCGGTCGCCGATGAGCCCCTCGGCCGCCAGCCGCTGCTTGAGCTGTTCGAACGCGAGCGCCATCGCGCCCTCGCCCACGGGCTCCAGCCGGCTGACGATGAGGCTGTAGCGGCCCTGCGGCTCGTACAGGTCCACGCTGCCCTCGGCCAGGACCTCCATGCCGTCGCGCAGCGCGAAGCGGATCCGCGACGCCATCGAGGCCCACACCTTGGCGTCGATGGACGCGTCCGCGTCCTTGAGCGTGAAGTACCAGTGGCCGCGCGCGTTGGCGCCACGGAAGCTGGACACCTCGCCGCGCACCAGCACGCGCGGGAAGCGCGACTCCACCGTCTGCTTCAACTGGCGCGTCAGCTCGCCCACCGACAGCACCGTGCGCTCCGCGCGCGGCACCGGGATGGGCGCCGGGGCCAACGGCGGCGGCGCGACAGGTTCGGCCTTCGGCGGGAGCGCGGGCGCGGCCGGCTTGCTCCCGGCGGCCTTCGTCCCCGGGGAAGCTGGACGCAGGGGAGGCAAGAGCGACGTGCCGAAGAGGTCGCCCTGCCCCTCCTCGGGGGGCGGCGGCTCCGCGCCCTTGCGCTTCTTCATCGCGACAGCTTCTCGACCCAGCCCTGGGCCTTGCCGTGCAGTTCGTCGTCGGCCGGCGTCATCGCGACGACGTCCCTGAACTGGGGCAGCGCTTCGTCCGGGCTGGAGTCCTTGATGGAGTAGGCCTGGAGGTACAGGTCCTTCGCCTTGCCCCGCAGGTCGCTGACGATGTTCGCGGCGCCCGCGTGGTTGGGGTCCGCCTGGAGCGCGCGGCGCGCGTTCTCCATCGCCTTCGTCCACTGGGCGGAGGCCTTCGCGGCGACGGCGTTCTTGTAGAAGATCGTCGCCGCGCGGGTGCCCGCGTTGCGCGCCATCTTGCTGCCCCGGCCGTCGGTGATGTCCTTGTCGAGCGCGAGCAGCCGCGTCAGGCCCTTGGCGTCCAGGTCCTCCAGCTTCTTGTAGAGGTTCCCGAACTCCGTCATCTGCGACATGTACTGCTTGCACTGGGGCGTCTTGCCCAGGCACGTGTTGAGGATGGCCACCGCGCCGGTCATGTCACCGTCGCGGAAGCGGTCCACGGCGGGCTCCCAGGGCTTGGGCGCCGCCACCACCTTCACGGGCTCCGGACGCGTCAGGTCCGCGATGATGCGCGCGGCCTCATCGTTGATGAGCTTGCCGTCGCGGTGCTCCGGGAAGGTCGCCAGCACGTCGTCGGTGATGGCCTTGGCCTTCTGCACCGACTCCAGCTGACGGGAGGCCATCATCGTGTTGGCCTCCTTCGTGCGCGCGTCGGCCGCGTCGGTCAGCGCCCGGCGGGCCGTCTTCAGCTGCTCATAGAGCTGCGTGTCGCTGCTCACCTTGGCGAGCGACGCCTGCGCGGCCGCGAGCTCTCCCCGGGTCATCGCCGCCTGGGCCGCGGTCAGGTGCCCCTGGTTGGGGATCTCCTTCTCCGCGGCCTTCAGGTAGTCGGCCACGCCGGGGTACTCGGGGGCCTGCTCCTGGAGTTCCTGGAGCTTCACCTTGGCCTGCTGCCACTGGCCCTCACGCACCAGGTTCTTGGCGTCCTGGAACATGCCGCCCAGCTGCTCGCGATAATCGCGCTGCTCCTGCTCGATGCGGCCCTGCTCCTCCTGCTGCTGCTTCATGCGCGAGCGCGCAACGCCCAGGCCGGCGAGGAGCACCACCACCACGCCGACGCCCGCGAGCTTCATCCGCATCCGCTTGCGCTGCAGCTCCGGCGTCAGCTCCGCGGCGGCGGAGGCGCGCGACGTCTGGGGGCGCGCGCGACCGGGGCCGGGACGCACGGGCACCGCCGAGGAGGAGCGGCTCCCGCTCGGGGCTGGCCGGGGCCGGCTGGGGCCCGCGGGCGCCTGCACCTTGGCGGTGCTGTTGGCCACGTCCTCGTAGCGCAGCTCCGAGTCGCCCATCGTGATGATGTCGCCGTTGGCCAGCAGCGTCTCGTCGGTGACGGGCTCGTCGTTGACGAGCGTGCCGTTGCCCGACTTCATGTCGCTGACGTACCAGCCCGCGGACTCCTTGCGCAGCGTGATGTGCTTCCGGGAGACGGACGTGTCCTGCAGGCAGATGGGATTTTCGGAGGCGCGACCGACGGTGTACTCGAGCTCGGAGAGCGGGAACTCCGCGCCCTCGCTGGGGCCCGCGATGACCACGAGCTTCGCGGGCTTCGGCGCGGAGACACCGGCGGTCGACCGGCGGACCGGCGCGCGTTGTCCGGTCCCGGAAGAGGGCGTACCCGAAGTAGGCCTTCGGCGGGCTGGGGGAGGACCGTTCGACATGGTGTTCACCGCGTCCTGCTGAGGGGGGCACGAACCCTAGAGTTCATGCTCATAGGCTTTTTCCAGCGCGAGATTGTGGCAGCGATGCTCGGTGCTAGGGAAGCGTCTCCGCACTTCCGCCAGGGCCGCGACCGCCTGCCGTCGGCTGCGGAACTGGACCGCCTGCTGGAATTCCAGCATCAGCTGACCGCAGCGGTGGTCCAGCTCTGTTGAAATCCGGGCGATCCGCTCCCGGACGTCCTCGTAGAGGTCCGGCTTGTCGTCGAGCGCTTCCAGGGTGATCCACGCGGAGCGGTACTGCTGCCAGGCCCGGAAGAGGTTCTCCCCGCCCACGTCCTTCAACTCATAGAACCGGGCGCCCGCCGTCGCCGCTTCCCGAGCGGAGGCCAGCAGTTGATCCGGCGGCAGCTCCGGCACCGGGATGATCTCCAGCCGGAGGTTCCAGATGCGCCAGGTCTCCTGCCCCGGGGGATTGAGGGCGTTGTCGAAGAGCAGCTGGTTGTTCTCGTTGCGGCGCAGCAGGCCCGGGGGCATGACCTGCTCCAGCTCGCGCTCCTGCGTCTGGGCCGTGTCCGGAGGGACCCAGCCCAGGGACACGCCGTTGAGCGACAGGTTGACCTCGTCCTTGGCGATGTTGCTGGCCTGGTAGTGCAGCACCGCCACCGCGCGGGTGGGCGAAACGAAGCGGAAGTCGAAGACCTTCTCGTCCGCGTGGGGCCAGCGCACGCCCTGCCCCAGGCCGAACGAGTCCGGCACCGGCTCCAGGCCCAGCTTGAAGGGCTCCCGGCCCGGCAGCTTGAGCGAGGTGGACGACAGGACGGTGATGACGCCGAACAGCGCCGCCAGGACGATGACGCCCGCGACGGACGCGTAGCCGACGCGGCGCAGCTTGGACTGGCGGTTCCAGAACAGGACGAACTGGCCCCCCAGCGTGCGGGCGAGTTGGCGGCGCCTCCGGGCTTTGTCGGCGGCGGTCGAGGGTTCGACCTTCGCGACGACCGTCACGGAACGCGCCGGCTGCGAGGAGGCGTCCTCCGGGTCGGACGGCGGGAGGGGCTGGGTGGCGTCGCTCTCGTCCGGGGACAGCAGGGCCAGCAGACCGGCCTCGCTTGGCAGCGAGCCGGACAACGGCGCGGAGGCCGCCGGCGCGTCCGGACGGTCCTTGCCCACGAACGTCACCGGTTCAAAGGGCGGAGGCTGCGGGACGGGAGCGCTGCGCGCGGGGGCAGGCGCCAGCACGGGGGGCGCGCCAGGACCGTCCTGGCCGACGAAGGTCCTCACCTCCGACGACTCGTCGGGTGGGGCGGAAGCGATGCCCTGCTCCTGCCCCACGAACGTCGGCGGTTCCTCGGTGACGACGGGGGCGGCCACCTTCGGGGGCACCCCATGGAGCACCGGACGCGGCACGAGCGGATTGACGGGAGGGATGGGCCGCAGGTCGAGGACCGTCCGCTCCTCGGGCTCCTCTTCCACCACCGGCGGAAGCGACGGTGCCTCGGGGGCCGCCAGCGCCGGGGCTGCTTCGGGCGGTGGCTCCGGAGGGGTGACGACCGCGGGGATCGCCATCAGCGTGCGCTCCTCGGGCTCGTCCTGATCCGAGAAGGACAGCGCGGGGGGCGCCACCGGGGGCGGCGGAAGCAGGAACTCCGGCGACTCCACCGCAGAGATCGCCATGAGCGTGTGCTCTTCGGGCTCGTCCGGATCCACCGGGGACAGACCCACCGGAGGAGGAGGAAGCACAGGCTCCGACGACTCCACCGCGGAGATCGCCATCAGCGTGCGCTCTTCGGGCTCGTCCGGATCCACCGGGGACAGGCCCACCGGAGGCGCGTTCCACGAAGCCACGGGAGCGCTCACCGGAGGCGGCATGTGACCGGGGGAGGACAGCACGGGGAGGCCAGGAGCCCCTGACGCGGGAGCTGTTCCGCCACGCACGGGCACGGGAGCCACGGCGGGCGCCAGCGCCGGGACGGAAGGCAGCAGGGGCACCGACGCCACCGCATTCTTGAGCACGGGTGGCGACGCGGGCGACTTCGCACTCGAGGGAGGAGCGACGGGCGGCGCGTCCCTTCGCGGGGCGGACGGGCCCGGCGGCGCGGCGGCGGCATCCGCCTGGAGAGACGGGGACTTCGCAGGCTCGGCCCCTCGCGCGGCGCCGCGCCCCAGGGAGGGGCGATTCAGCGCGGGCGCGCCAACCGCGGGCAGGCCCGGGGCTGCCTTCTTCGGCGTGGCGGCAGCGAGCACGGGCGGGCCCGGAGGGGCGGCCTTGTTCGGAGAAGCGGAGGCGTCTGGAGAGGCAGGGCCCGGTGCCGCGAATTTGCCCGACGTGGAGGCGCCAGCGGCGGACTGGCTCGAAGCAAGAGGTCCGCTCTTCGCGGGAGCACCCGCGACGGAAGGGCCCGGTGCCGAGGCGCGCCCCTGCGCGGGAGTCGCTCCCGCCGGAGGGGCAGCCCTGCTCGGCGCGGGTGCGCCGACAGCAGGAAGGCCCGGTCCGGAAGCGCGACCCTGCGCGGGCGCTCCGACCGCGGGAAGGTCGGGCGCGGAGGGCCGTTTCGGCGGAGGCACCACGGCCTCCGGCTTCCTCGCGGGAGACGGCGCCAGCGGTGGCGCGGGCGTCGCCATGCTCCTCGCGGCGGCCCCGGAGCGCTGGGGGGTCGGCTGGAAGGACGGCCTCGCCAGCACCGGCAGCGACTGCTGGTAGCTCGTGGGCGCGGCTTCGATCTCCGCGAGCGAGGCCTGCTCCAGGCCCTGGGGCGGCGACACCTGCGCGTGCGGCGGCGCGAGCGCCCTGCGGATGGGCCGGGTGACGTCCGCCTCCTCGTCCTGCGGCATCCAGACGAAGGTGAACTCCACCGGCCCGACGGTGATGCGATCCCCGTCGCGCAGCTGCTTCTCGCCGCCGAGCGGCTGGCCGTTGAGCTGCGTGCCGTTGGCACTGCCCACGTCCTCGGCGAAGTACCGCCCGTCCCGCGCCGTGATGCGGGCATGACGCCGGGAGACCCCGTGGTCATGCAGCACCAGGTCGTTCTCCGAGGTCCGGCCGATCTTCACCTCGGCCTGCTCGAAGGCGAGCTCCCTCCCGACCTGGAGCCCCTGGGTGATGGTGAGCAGGATGGGCAGAGGACTAGCCCCCGACGTTGCCGTACATGAACTGGAACACGATGGGCCCGAAGAGCACCATGAACACCGTCGGGAAGATGCAGGCGATGAGCGGGAAGAGCATCTTCACCGGCGCTTCACCCGCCAGCTTCTCCGCGCGCTGCGTCCGGTCGATGCGCATCTGCGTGGACTGGATGCGCAGCACCTTGCCCAGGCTCGTTCCCATCTTGTCCGCCTGGATCAGCGCCGTGACGAACGTCGTCAGGGGCGGCAGGTCCACGCGCGCGATCATGCTCTTCAAGCCCTCTTCACGCGTCTTGCCCATCTTCAGCTGCTTGAGCACCAGCTGCAGCTCCTCGCGCAGCGGCCCCTGACGGCCCTTCTCCACCACCTTCGCCAGCGCGCCCGTGAAGTCCATGCCCGCTTCCACCGACAGCGTCAGCAGGTCCAGGTTGTACGGAAGCGCGCGGCTGATGGCCAGGTGACGGCGCTTCACCTGATCGTTCAACCAGATGAGCGGATAGAACAGGCCCAGGAGCATCACCAGGAGCGACCAGGCCAGGTTCATCCCGATGCCGTTGATGACGAAGAGCCCGGCCAGCAGGGCCAGGAAGGCGCTGACTTCCTGCAGCGCCATGATGTCCTCGGGCTTGTACTGCGACGGCTCGCCCGCCTTGATGAGCTTGCGGCGCGTCTTGGACTCGTAGCCCGGCCACATGAAGCGCCGGTTCATGGCGCCCAGCTTGCGGATGGCGACGGAGCCCACGCCCTTCACGCCGCCCGCGGACTCGTCGCGGACCTCCGTGAGGAAGTGCTCCAGGACGTTGTGGTAGACGCCCACGCCCAGGAACGCCACGGCCCCCGCGGTCAGCAGCGCCGAACCGCCCATCAGCAAGGCTGTCAGAATCTCCTGCACGGTGCGCCTCGTTTCAGATGTCGATGTTGACGATGCGCCGGATGATGAGGATGCCCATGATCTCCATGATGGCGATGATGGTCACCAGGATGTAGCCGAAGAAGTGATCCAACATCGGCTCCATCAGGTCCGGACGCATGTAGTTGAGCACCATGCCGAGCACCGCCGGCATGGCCGCGACGATCCACCCCTGCAGCTTGCCCTGTGACGTGAGGGCGTCGATCTTGCCCTCCAGGCGGAAGCGCTCGCGGATCACCGTGGAGATGGTCTCGAACATCTCCGCCATGTTGCCGCCCAGCTGGCGCGCGATGTTGGTGGACACCACCACCAGCTCCAGGTCGTCACTGCCCACGCGGCGGCCCATGTTCACCAGGGCCTCTTCCAGGGGGACGCCCAGCTTCACTTCCTTCACGAACAGGCCGAACTCCTGCGACAGCGGCGGCATCGCCTCGCGCGCCACGTGCTCGATGGCCTGCGGGAACGTGAGGCCCGCCTTGAACGCGTTGGCCATGGCCTGCAGCGCGTCCACCAGCTGCACGTTGAACTTCTTGATCCGGCGCTTGCGGTAGTGCTTCACCATCAGCATCGGCAGGAAGAAGCCGAAGATGGTCGCGAGCAGCGCCAGGATGGGGTTGAAGATGATGTAGCTGAGGATGCCCAGAAGGCACATGCACGCGATGTTGAGGATCAACATCTGCCGCGCATCGATGAAGAGGAACATGTCGCTCAAGTCGTTCATCGACTTGGCGACGTAGCGCTCCTGGTACTGCTCATACGCCTTCGACAGGACGCTGAAGATCACCAGGCTGAAGAAGAACACCGAGCCGGTGACGAGAAGGAGGACGATACCTGCGAGCATGGGCGCGAATCCCCTGAGGAAGAGGGAGAAGCCGGCGGGGCCGCTTCAGACGAAGCAGCCCCGGCGGGCCACTACGGAGAGCCGGCCGAGGCCTTCTCGCCGCCACCGCCCTTGATGATCTGGATGATCTCCCGGCGCTTCTGCTCCAGCACCCGGGTGCGCTCGCCGGACAGCAGCGTGCTGATGGTGGCGCGACCGCGCTCCTCGATGAGGTCCACGTCGTCCTCGTTGCGCAAGGACAGGGTCAGGTTGCCCAGCTCCGCCGCCAGCACCAGGATCTCCGCCTCTTCCGGCAGCACCATCAGCGACACGTTGCTGTACTCGCGCTGGTTCTCCGGGATGAGGTTGATGTTCGTGGTGCCGGTGATCTTGCCCGTGGCGACCACGATGATGTTCTGCAGCAGCGTCACGGCGACGCTCTCGTCCGTCTGCGGATCGCGGAACGTGCCGATGATGTCCACGTGGTCGTTGGGGCGGATCCAACCGCCCACCGCCGTCGTCTGCTTCGCCTCGATGGTGATGGCGCGCGCCTTCTTCTGCACCTTCGTCGACAGGCGCTCGGCGGCCTTCGTCGTCTCGAACTGGCTCCAGAGGATGGGGTCGCCGGCCTGCAGCGCCACCAGCACCTTCTGGTTCACGATGTAGTTGGCCGAGTCCGGCTTCACCACCGACGAGGTGACGAACTGCTCGGGCACGGAGCGCTGGGAGATCATCTCGTACGTGATGACCGTCCCTTCGGGCATGTCCGTGCCCGCGACCACCACGGGCACCAGATTCCACCCGCGACGCACATCCGATTCCTTCTTCTTGATGGCCGAATACGCCACGATGCCCGCGAGCAAACCGAGCACCAGCGCGACGACGAGCGGGGTCTTACCCTTCAACATGGTTCAAGGTCCTCCAGAACGGTGGGGCGCCGTCGTGGCGGCAAGACAGCTTTGACGTGGGGGCGATGCCAGGGCGCGAACGGGCGGGATGTTAGCCATGCGCCAGAGCAGGTGTCAAAACCACCTCTCACGATAGAACGGAATCCCAGGACACCCTGGGGCCCCAGCGCCTCCCTGCCTGCCAGGTTGGATGACGCACCCTGGCGATGATCCGCGCTGCTCCCGGGCGTCAGGGGAACGGCAGGTTCAGCACGAAGTAGAACGAGTCGTAATAGATCTCGTACGCCTCGAGGAACAGGTCGATGACGTTGCTCTGCCGGTCCTCGGACCACCGGATCTTCACGGTGGCGCCGACGACGAGCGCCACGAGCAGCACCCAGTTGAGCACCGAGTACTCGACCATGGCCTGACCCCGGCGGGCGCGGCGCAGGGAGCGCGGCGCTGCCTTCCGGGGGGGGCTCACAGGGGGATGATCCACGTCCGGCCTCATCCTCCCAGTATCCAGGCTCCGGGGGCCCCATGCATCGGTCATCTGGACTGGACCGGCCGCCACGGACGGCCCGGGCCTGCCCCGCTACTGCGCGGGAGCGGCCTGGGCCGGAGCCTTCGTGGGGACGGTCGTCTCCGCACCCTGCCCCAGCCACATCCCGGCCCGCTGGGCCGCTTCGGACTCTGGCGCCTCCATGACGATGCGCGCGCAGACCTCCGCGCCCTCCGTCCTGCGGCCCTGGGCGTACTCCGCTTCGCACAGGCGTGAGAGCAGCGACAGCCGTTCGCTTCCGGTGACACCGGCCGCGAGCGCGGCACGCAGCAGCTGGGACTCCCGGGCGCGGTCGCCCCGGCTCGCGGCCTCCTGCGCCTGCCGCGACAGATCGCGGGCGGTCATCGCGTCGGCGCGGGCGGCCTTCTCCGCGGGCGCGGACTTCGGCTTGGAAGCGGTCGCGGGCAAGGGCGCGCGGGCGGCCTGCTGCTCGCGGGCGGCTTGCGGCTCGGGGGGGGGCATCGCCTTGCCGGGAGCCGGCGGCTCATCACGCGGCGGGGCGGCGGAGCCCGTGGGCATCGGCGTGGAAGGCGCGGGCGCGGCGGCGACCACGGGCGAAGGCGGCGGAGGGGCGGCCTCTTCGGCGAGATCAGCGTCGTCCCGGGCGAGTCCCCGTCCATAGGACGCACCGCCCAACCGCAACGCGCTGCCCTCCTCCTTCCGGAACTTGTCGCTGCCGCCTCCCGTGTCGGCAAGGCCGGAGCTGACGCCAGCCGGTGCCTGGTTGAGCATGCCCTGCGCGAGCGCGGAGTCCTTCGCCTCCTCGTCCATCACCGCCGACGGAGCCTGGAGCGCGTCCACTTCCGCCTCCGACTTGCGGAAGCTGGACACCTTCTTCTTTCCCTCCAGGCCCGGCCCGCCACGCCGCTCCAGCAGGGCGCCCCCGCTGCCGGCGTTCATCCAGTCCGAGGGCCGACCTTCGCCCCCACCCTTGGAGCCAAGGGAGGCTTCGGCCTGCTTCGTCCTTGCACGGTCCAGCAGCGCGCCGGACGAGGGGGCCGGCGCGGCCTTCATGGCCGAGGGAGCCTCCTGCGCGGCCGGGGCGTCATCAAAGGCCTCTGCCTTGGCCATCGCTTCGTTCTGCCTGACGGCGGCCGGTGCGGCCTTCTGCGACAGCGCCGGCTCCAGGTTGACGTTCTTGCTGACCTCCAGCGTCAGCACGCCGAAGGTGCTCACCGTGGCCAGGCCCACCGCGGGCAACAGCCAGCGGCGCCAGCGCGAGGGCTTCGGTTCGGGGCCCGCGGCGGCGCGGCGCGCGGACTGCTGCGCGTACGCCAGGAGCGACTCCAGGCCGGCGTCCGGCGGCGGTTCAACCGACAGGTGCGCCATCGTGGAGCGCACGCCGCGGATGTCCGACAGGGCCTTGGAGCAGCGCGCGCAGCCCTGGACGTGCTGCTCCAGCGACTGGGCCTCCGACGCCGGCAGCTCGCCGTAGGCGAAGTCGAGGAGCCGGTCCTCGTGCGCGTGGGCATTCTGGGCACTCATCCCGCCACCGTCCTTCCATCCTCCGACAGGTCGCCATCCACGCCCAGCTCTCCCAGACGACGGCGCAGTCCCTCCAACGCGTAGCGCATCCGACTCTTCACGGTGTTCTCGGACACGCCCGTCACCTCGGCGATCTCCTTGAACGGGATGCCGCTGTACTCGCGCAGCACGAACACCTCGCGCTGCTCTTCCGGCAGGCCCGCGAGGGCCCGCTCCAGCAGGGGCCGCAGGCGCGCGTTGTGCGCCCCGCGCTCCGGACTGGCACCGGAGTCCGGCAGCCCCTCGCCCAGCGGACGTCCCTCGTCCCCGTCCGTGCCACCCACGGGGGCTTCCAGGGATGTCGTCTGGCGGTAGCTCTCTTTGCGCGTGCTGTCCACGCAGAGGTTCCTCGCGATGGTGTACAGCCAGGTCGTGAACCGGGCCTTCGGCGTGTATTCCCGGGCGCTGCGAACCACCTTGAGCCACGTCTCCTGCAGCACGTCCTCCGCCCGCGCCCGCTGCCCGACGAAGCGCAGGATGAAGTTGAACACCGGCGCGCGGTGCTTTCGCATCAGCGCTTCGAACGCGCGCGCGTCTCCCGCCTGGAAGGCGAGCATCAGCCGCTCGTCTGAGGTTTCGGGTGCCAACTCTCCCCCTGTGCCCATGAAGCCACGGGTGCCATCCCCTTCCCGCCCTGTGCCTGTAACGGACAGGCCTACGGGAAAGGTCTATTCTGGCCGTGGACGCCGGTAAGTGGCGAGAATGACAGGGACCGCCACCCCTGTCACCAGGAGTGCCTGTGCCAGCAGCACCGCCGGCAGCGGGCGCTGCACGTGGATGTACAGCGAGCGGCCAAGTCCCAACCCCAGCAACACCCCGGTCAGCGTGCGCACCGCGTTGTTGCCGGAGGCCGGACGGAAGCGGCCCACCGCCCAGTCCACCAGGGCCGGCAGCGTGAGCGCCACGCCCACCGGCACGTCCCACGCCCACGCGAGCGGCGCCCGCAGCACGAACAGCCCCACGAAGACGGCGGCGAGCACCGGGTACGTGCCCAGGCAGCGCGCGCAGACGCGCACCCCGCCCAGCGCGTACGTGCGGTTGTACTCATCCGCGTGATGATGGCTGAGCCAGAACACCGGGACCTCCGTCGGACGCGGAAACAGGGGGAACGGGCCCGGCGCTCCGGGCATCCCCTTCGGCCAGGAAGCACGCGGCGGCGTGGCCCTCCCCCAGCGGGTAGAGCGGCGGCGCCTCGCGCCGGCAGCGCTCCATCACGTAGGGGCAGCGCGGGTGGAACGAACACCCGGACGGAGGCGACAGCGGCGAGGGCGGCTCTCCCGGCAGGAGCAGGCGCGCGCGGGGACGCTCCGGATCCGGCACCGGCACCGCGGACAGCAGCGCCTGCGTGTACGGATGACGGGGCCCCGCGTACAGCACGCGGGAGGGCGCCACCTCCACGATGCGGCCCAGGTACATCACCGCCACGCGCGTGGACACGTACTCCACGATCTTCAGGTCGTGCGCGATGAAGACGTAGGTGAGCCCGCGCTCGCGCTGCAGGTCCACCAGCAGGTTGACGATCTGCGCCTGGATGGAGACGTCCAGCGCGCTGATGGGCTCATCCGCCACCACCAGGTCCGGACGCAACGCGATGGCACGTGCAATGCCGATGCGCTGGCGCTGCCCGCCGGAGAACTCGTGCGGGTAGCGGTGCCGGGCCTCGCGGGGCAGGCCCATGGCATCCAGGAGCGACAGCACCTCCTCCTCGCGCGCCCTGCCCTTCGCAAGGCCATGGATGGCGAAGGGCTCCGCGAGGATGTCCCCCACCGTCATGCGCGGGTTGAGCGAGGCGTACGGATCCTGGAAGACGAGCTGCATGCGCCGGCGCAGGGGCCGCAACTGGCGCTGCGACAGGCCGGTGAGCTCGCGCCCGTCCACGCGGATGGAGCCGGCCGTGGGCTCCAGCAGGCGCAGCACGGCGCGGCCCAGGGTGCTCTTGCCGCAGCCACTCTCCCCCACGAGCCCCAGCGTCTCACCGCGCGCGACGTCGAAGGACACGCCGTCCACCGCGCGCACCGCGCCCTTCGTGCGCCCGAGCCAGCCGCCGCGCACCGGGAAGTGCACCTTCAGGTCGCGCACCTGGACCAGCGGTTCGCTCATGGCGCGGGCACCGGGTGGTGGCAGGCGGCCCACTGGCCCCCGCGCTTGGGCTCCAGCGCGGGCGTGACGCGGGCACACAGTTCAGAGGCGCGGTCGCACCGGTCGCGGAACGCGCACCCGGAGGGCAGCGCTCCCAGGGACGGCACCATGCCGGGAATCGCCTTCAGCCGGCGCTTCTCCCCCTCCACCGCCGCGCCCGCGTCGTGCAGGGACGGGATGGAGCGCAACAGGCCCGCCGTGTACGGGTGCGCGGGCCGGGCGAAGAGCTCGCGCACCGGGGCCTGCTCCACGATGCGGCCCGCGTACATCACCGCCACCGCGTCGCAGCTTCCCGCCACCACGCCCAGGTCGTGAGTGATCAGCATCACCGCCATGTGGCGCTCGGTCTGCAGGCGCTTGAGCAGGTCCAGGATCTGCGCCTGGATGGTGACGTCCAGCGCCGTGGTGGGCTCGTCCGCGATGAGCAGCGCCGGGTCGCACGCGAGCGCCATGGCGATCATCACGCGCTGGCGCATGCCGCCGGAGAGCTGGTGCGGGTACGCATCCACGCGCTCGCCGGGGGCCGGGATGCCCACCTGCCGCAGCATCTCCACCGCGCGCTCACGCGCCTGCGCCCGGGACGCCTTCAGGTGCAGCCGGACGCCTTCGCCAATCTGCTCGCCCACGGTGAAGACGGGGTTGAGCGACGTCATCGGCTCCTGGAAGACCATGGCCACGTGCCGCCCGCGCACGCGCCGCATCTCCGGCTCCGGCAGGCGCAAGAGGTCCTGTCCCCGGAAGAGCACCTCGCCGGCCACCACCCGGCCGGGCGGCTGGGGGACGAGCCGCATCACCGACAGCGCGGTGAGGCTCTTGCCGCAGCCGCTCTCCCCCACCACCCCCAGCGTGCCGCCGGGAGGCACGGTGAAGGACACCCCGTCCACCGCGCGCACCGGCCCTCGCTCCAGCGAAAGCTGGGTGGTGAGCCCGCGCACGTCCAGCAGCGGGGCCAGGAGGTCCGACGACGGCGCGGCCCCGGTCACTTCTGGGCCAGCTCCTCCAGGAACTCCGACTCCTGGATGAGGCCCTTGCGGATGAGCAGGCGGATGAGGCTCGCGACCATGCGCGCGGGCTTCACCTTCTCCGTGTCCAGGCTGGCCTCCTCGCCGCGCGAGATGCGCTCGATGTCGTCCAGCACCGCCAGGTCCTCCTCGGAGAAGTCCGGCGTGGGCGTGAGCGGCATCGACGGCCGGACGCCCTGCGCGGCGCCGCCGAAGACGACCACCGGCACGCGCGGCTTGTTCGGGTCGGAGTCCTCGGCGGGGGGCGGAGGCGGAGGCCTGGACGCGGCGGGCCTGGGCGGCGGAGGCGGCGCGGCGCGCGGCTTCGCGCTCAGCAGGTCCTCCAGCACGTCCGCCCCGTCGGCGGGCGAGTCGGACGGCGGCGGGGGCGGCAGATCCCAGTCCAGCGGAGGCGGCGCGGGCGGGCGCGCGGAGGACCGTGCGGGCGCGGGCGGCGGCGACGGCAGGATGTCCGGCGAGTCGTCCGCGTCGTCCATCTCATCCATGGGTTCGGCCTCCACGATGTCCAGCGGTTCGCCCCGGCCGCGCGCCAGGGCCTGATCCATGTCGTCCGAGGAGGCGACGAACACCTTCAGGGGCTTGCGCAGTTGGAAGCGCAGTTCATCCACCAGCATGAGGTTGCCGGGGTCCTCCACCGCGACGTGGAGCTTCTCGCTGCGGCCGTCCTGCTCCAGCGCGAAGAGCAGCACGCGGTGCTCGGTCTGGAAGTCCATGGACACCAGCGAGGACACCCCATGGGGGATGTACTCGGGGATCTCCACGAAGGGCAGCTCGTGCTGCGCCGCCAGCGCGCGCGCGATGTCCCGGCCCGTGCACAGGCCCATGGACACCAGCACCTCGCCCAGCTTGCGGCCCTGACCGCGCCGCCCGGAGGCCAGGGCCTGCTTCACCTGCTCGTCCGTGACCACTCCGGCCTGGACGAGGAGTTCACCAATCTTCTTGCGCATGGCCGCTGGCTACCGCTTGACCTTGGCGAGGTATTCCTCGCGGGAGAAAACGCCCTTCTCGATGAGCAGCTCCACCATGGCCTTGAGCGCCGCGACCTCCTTGCGCTGGACCTCTTCCACGCTCTTGAGCAGCTCCGCGGGGCTGCCGGAGGCCGCCGCGCGGGGCGCCTCCGCGGGGGCCGCCGGACGGGCCGCGGGGGCCGCCGGACGGGCCGGGGCGGACGTGGCGACGGCGGCGGCCGGATCCAGGTCCTTGAGGTTCTTCACGACGGTGCGCCCCTGGGCGTCCACCACCTTGAAGTTGGTGTCCGCGTCCTCCAGCTCCGCGGACTCCTCGTAGAGGCGCGCGAACGCCCGCGCCACCGACGTGCGGCCCGCCACGTTGGCCACGATGCGGCACTTGGACAGGGCCCGAAGCTCGTCCAGCACCCGCACGTTGAGCGGGTCCGACATGGCCACCACCAGCGTCTTGCCGTCGTCGCGCAGTTGGAGCGGCACGACGGAGAAGTCGCGCGCCGTCTGGGACGGAATCTTCGCCTTCACGTGCGGCGGCACCATCTGCACGGCGTCCAGGTTCACCGCCGGCATGCCCAGCTGTTTCGACAGGGCGCGCACGAGGATGTCTTCGGAGACCAGGTTCATCCGGACGAGGATCTCGCCCAGCTTCCCGCCCCACTTGGCCTGCTCGGCGAGCGCCGCCTTGAGCTGGCTCTCCTGCAGGACGTTCGCCTTGATCAGCAGTTCTCCGAGCTTGATCTGTGCCATGTCGTGCGCGTCAGTGTACCCGACTTGGGCCGGGGCGCTGCCTTTCGACGCCTGGAAGCTCAGGAACCCGGCGCCGGGGGCGGCTGCGACACCGCACCCCCACCCAGCTCCCGACCCCGCGCGTCCACGTCCACCACCTTCGCGCCCTCCGGGGCCGTCAGCTCGTAAAGCGTCAGGTCCGGCCGGCCGTTGAGGGTGATCTCCGTGTAGCGCAGCTCCAGCTTCGTGTCCGCCTGGGCCGCCGTGAGGATGACCTTGCCGGGGAAGAGCAGCTCGCCGCGCTGCTTGAAGTCCTCGAACGCCAGGTCGTAGCCCGGCACGCCCCGCACCTCGCTCTTCACCACCCGCAGGTGCCGGGGATCCACGCGGAGTGTCTGCGTGGCCGCGCCGCGCACCAGCGTGAGCACGTACACGCGCTCTTTTTCGTTCAGCTCCAGGGTCATGGACTCCGGGGGCAGGAGGGGGACCTGGCCCAGCATGACGGCCACCAGCTCCTCGCTCGGCAGGACGATGGGCAGGAAGCGGGACACGTTTTCGGGGCTCGCGGGCCCCTGGAAGTAGGTGTTGCCCTGCGCCTGGTAGACGCCGAAGCGCGTCCCGTCGGACACGAGCGAGGCGACCGGGCGGTTGAAGAAGTCGTACGTCTCCAGGTGGATGAGGCCCGGCCGGGTGATGGAGAGGAAGGTGGAGAGCGTTCCACTGCCCTGGGGGGAGTCCACGCGCAGCTTGGAGTCGCCCTCCAGGTTCACCACCTGACCCTGCCGCTCCTGCACATGCTGGTAGAGCGTCTGGGCGTCCTCGATGCGGCCCTCCGGACCGAACTCGAGGCGTTTGGGGCAGGCCGAACAGAGGAGGGCCAGGAAGATTGCGGCGGCTGCGCGGTTCATATGTCCTAGTGTGAGCCAGGGCTCCCTGCCCGGTCATCAACCATGAGCCTGAACGATCTACTTCATTACCTTCGCCTGGGCGGCGTCACCCTCGCCCTCCTCCTGGGCGCCTCCGTGGTGGCCCTGGGCGTGGCCATCGAAAGGCTCATCGCCCTCTGGGGTGTGAGCGAGCGGTCCCGCAACCTGGGCGAAATCGTCCACAAGCACCTGCTTCGCGGGGACGTGGCCGCGGCCCGCACGGCCGCCGAGCGCTCCGACGCGGTGGCCGCCGACATCTTCCTCGCGGGCTTCGACCGCTGGGAGCGAAGCCGCGCCAGCGGCGGCAATGGCATCGAGTCCGCCGTGGAGCGCGAGCGCGCCCAGGTGGGCCTCAAGCTGCGGCGCAACCTGTGGCTGCTGGCCACCATCGGTTCGACGACGCCCTTCGTGGGCCTCTTCGGCACCGTGGCCGGCATCATGCGCTCCTTCAAGGACCTGGGCGTGGACGTGGAGGCCGGCGGCACCGGCGGCTCCGCGGCCGTGATGACGGGCATCTCCGAGGCGCTCGTCGCCACCGCCGTGGGCATCCTCGTCGCCGTGCAGGCGATGGTCTTCTACAACTACTTCCAGGCGCGGCTCTCCCGCGTGCTCGTGGAGCTGCGCTTGCTGGGCGACGAGTTCTCCGAGCTGCTCAAGGAGCGCGCCACCGGAGCGGTGCTGCCAGAGCCGCCCCCCTCGCGCGAGCCGTCCACCCCGCC
>NZ_RAWD01000152.1:0-22542 GCF_003612065.1 Corallococcus sp. CA047B | reverse complement strand
GACAGCAGGGGAGCGCGGTTCATGGGGCCGGGTTTAGTGCATCGCGCCCGGACCTGGCGTCCGTGGGAGGGCCCATCTGTGAAGGAGTGCTCAGCGCTGCCCGCTCCGCGACGGTCCTCCGCTGCCTCCGGATTGCGTGCTTGCGTCGTTCTGGGACTTCGGTTACTCCTCCCACACCGGAAGTCAGTCCTGCGCGATTAGCTCAGCTGGATAGAGCGTTGGCCTCCGGAGCCAAAGGCCGCAGGTTCGAATCCTGCATCGCGCGCAGAAACAAAGGCCCGGAATCATTGGGGAAACCCACTGATTCCGGGCCTTTTTCCGTTCGGGCCCGCAGCCGTCGCGGACGCTCGCGTCCGACCCGAGCACGGGTTGTTCCGCTCGACGCTCCCGCCACCTTCTCGCCCGGTCCCGGCCACGAAGGCCACGGTCCGTACACGAGGAGCAGGGCCATGGGTGAACGAGGGCGGAGGCAGTCCCTGCTGGGGGCCGCTGTGTCGGTGCTGGCGCTCGGGGGATGCGGGGGCGTCGCGCTGGAGGATGAGGCGGGACCCACGGCGTCCGTGGCCCCGGCGGTCCATGCGTCCGCGGATCCCTGGGTGCCCTGCAGCGACCTGGCGGAGCGCGTGAGGGACATCCGCCCGGGGATGCCCGGTTCGAGCCCGGGAGAGCTGGTGCGTGGCACCAACGTGCTCGTCTTCTCCGCCGACGACGGCGTGACGGGGCGTGAGCCCTGGTTCAGCACGGGCGAGCGCTCCGGCACGAAGCTGGCGAAGGATCTCCGGGCGGGAGCGCCAGGCTCGAACCCCTCGGGCTTCACCGTGCTGGGGAGCACGGTCTTCTTCGTCGCGGATGACGGGGTGGTGGGCCGCGAGCTGTGGAAGACGGACGGGACGTCCGCCGGGACGCTGCGGGTGCGGGACATCCGACCGGGGGCGCTGGGCTCGGCGCCGGAGAACCTGACGGTGTACGCGGGGAAGCTGTACTTCACCGCGGACGACGGCGTGCACGGGCGCGAGCTGTGGCGCAGCGATGGCACCACCGCCCAGACGACGCGGGTGACGGGCCTCCTCCCGCCGGGCACGCAGGGGTCGACGTACACACTGGCCGTGGCGGGAACCTTCCTCTACGTCGGCTACTACGTCCATGGGCCCTCCCTGGACCGCCTCTACCTGGTGAGAACGGATGGCACGCCTGGCGGGCTCGTTCGGTTGGATGATGCTCCCGAAGACAACTCCTTCGGCGCGATGGTCGCGGTGGGCAGCCGGCTCTTCTTCCTCCAGAACAACGACGAGCCGGAGTGGGGGCTCCACGTGACGGACGGCACGGTCGCGGGCACGCGAAAGCTGCGCGAGTTCCCCGCCAAGCCCCATGACCTGGTCGCCTTCGGAGGGCGGCTCTACTTCGCCTCCGGACCGGGTGCGTACGACCCTCCGGACTACCAGGGCGACGAGCTGTGGCGCAGCGACGGCACGACGGAGGGCACGAAGCTCGTCCGGGACCTCCGGCCGGGTGCGCAGGGCTCGGAGCCGCGCGAGCTGACCGTCTTCCAGAATCGCCTCTTCTTCACGGCGGACAACGGGGTGCACGGCCGCGAGCTGTGGCGCAGCGATGGCTTCTCCACCGTGATGGCGAGCGACCTGGAGCCGGGGGCTGTCGGCGCCGCGCCGGAAGGGCTGGCGGGCCATGGGACGCGGCTGTTCTTCAGCGCGAACACGACGGGCCGCGGGCGCGAGCCGTGGATGTTCGACGAGTTCCTCCTCACCATGACCCCGCTGGTCGAAATCGCTCCGGGCCCGGCGTCGTCCTCGCCGGGGGTGTTCGTGCGCTCGGGGTGGGATCTCTTCTTCGCGGCGAACGATGGCGTCACGGGCCGCGAGCTGTGGGCGCTGTCCTTCCGGCCACCGGAGGCCTGCCTCGCGGTGGGGCTCCGTCGGTAGGCGAAGCCCGGCGGGCGCGGGCCCTCAGACGCCCGTGACGTGGCGGATGAAGGCGAGCATCCGGGAGCAGGTGGCATCCAGGTCCATGTGCTCCTTGGCCATCCGGCGGGACTCGCGCCCCATGGCCTCCAACGCATTCGGATCCGCGACCAACGCGTCCAGGGCGTTCGCGAGCGCCTCGTAGTCGCCCACCGGCACGATGCGCCCGTCCACGCCATCGCGCACCAGCTCACCCACGCCGCCGGCCGGTGTGGTCACCACCGCGAGGCCCGCGGACTTCGCCTCGGCGATGGCCCAGGACGACATGTCCGCCAGCGTCGGCAGCACGAAGAGGTCCGCTGCCTGCGCGAGGCCAATCAGGTCCGGTGAGTTGGGCTGGACGCCCACGTGGACGCGGACCCCGGGCGGTGCCTCGAAGGCGGAGGACGTCACCACGTCGAGCTGCCAGTTCCGCTGGCGCGTCTCCCGGGCCCACCGCAGCAGGAACTCGCCGCCCTTGCGGCCCAGGTCCCCGCCCACGAAGAGCAGGCGCACCACGCCGTCGCGCGGACGCTGCGCCGGATCCGGGCGCCACAGGGTGGTGTCGACGCTGGGCCACACGACGTGGACCCGCGCTTCGGGCACGCCGTACTCCTCCACGAGGGAGCGCTTGGTGAACTCCGAGAAGGACAGCATGCCCTTGGCGAGGGCGTACGTGCGGCGGTGCAGCAGGTTCTTCGCCCGTCCCAGCCAGCCGGAATGCTGGGAGCGCATCCCGTAGTAGCGGAGGTAGTCCTCCAGTCCGCTGGGCGTGGCGTCCGTCGAAATCACGCTGGGCACGCGGCGCATGAAGTCATGGGCCAGGTGCGCCATCCGCTGCGTGTGCACGACCGACGCATCGACCGGCTCCTGTGCCAGGGCCCGTTGCAATGCGGAGCGCGTCCTCAGTCCGCCCCTCATGGACAGCCGGGAGCGCACCAGCGGGAGCTGTTCCCACACGTCGTCCACGTGCTCGTCGATGGGCAGCCACACCGGGGTGATGTCATTGCGCCGAGCCATTGCCCGCTGGAGGTTCTGGAGGAAGACCGAATTGCCGAGTGTCGTCTCGATGGCGAACGCGATGCGGGGGGCTGGTGCGGACATCTGCTTCGCCCTCCTTCCGGTGCAGGGCGCTTTTCCGCCCGTGGACGCCGCGCGCGAAAGGGCGCAGGGCGTCCCCTGTCTAGGGAGGCCCCGCGCGTCATGGCCAGCCAGGCACGCCCTGCCACGTCCGGATTCTCACGCGCGGGTCGTACGCATGGCGCCTGGTGCACGGAGCGCACAGCCCCGGGGACGGGGTTGACGGTGGACTGGCGGGACTTCGGAGGCCGGGGCTCAGGCCTCCGGCTGCACCGGGGGCACCGGCAGGTGGAAGCGCACCTCGCGCACCCGGCGCGGCGATGCCTCCATCACCTCCAGCACCGTGCCGTCCGGCATCGGCAGCTTCGCGCCGGGCTCGGGAATCGCGCCTCCCGCCAGCGCGATGCACAGGCCCGCGACGGTGGAGTAGTCCTCGCTCTCCTCCAGCTCCAGGCCCAGGGCGCGGTTCACCTCGCGCAGGCTCGCCTCGCCCTGCACCACGGCCTGCGTCGGGCCCTCGCGGCGCACGCGCTCCTCGGGAATCTCCGACTCACTGAGGATCTCCCCGACGAGCTCCTCCACCAGGTCCTCCACCGTCACCAGCCCCACCACGCCGCCGTGCTCGTCCACCACCACCGCGAGCTGCATCCGGCGGCGCTGCATCTCCTTCATCGCCGCGATGGCGCGCATGGACTCCACCAGGAACAGGGGCGGGCGCAGCACGTCCTCCAGCACGATGAGGTGCCCCTCCCAGGCCACCCCCAACAGGTCCTTGGCCACGATGTAGCCGACCACGTTGTCCAACGTGCCCTCGTACACCGGCATCCGCGAGTGGCCGTGCTCCAGCAGCACCTGACGGATCTCGTCCGGCTTCGCGTGCCGCCGCAGCGCGATGACGTGCTCGCGCGTCACCATCACCTCGCCCAGCGTCAGGTCCCCCAGCTCGAAGGCCCGCGACGCAATCTCCCCCGCGCGCGGATCCAACGTGCCCTGCTTCGACGCCTCCTCCACCAGTTGCTGCAACTCGTCCGGAGACAGCCGCGACTCGGTGAAGTTCGTCTTGTCCCCGAACAGCTTCAGCACCACGTTGGAGCTGGCCGTGAGGAACCACACCAGCGGCCGCATCACCCACGCGAGCGCCTTGAGCGGGCGGCCCAGCGTCAGCGCGTACTGTTCGGAGTAGCGCAGCGCCAGGGACTTGGGCACCAGCTCCCCCAGCACCAGCGACAGGTACGACACCAGCGCCACCACCAGCGCGAAGGACACCTGGTGCGCCGTCACCGACGGCACGCCCATGCCCTCCAGCACGCCGCCCAGCCGCTGCGCGATGCTCGCGCCGCCGAAGGCCGCCGCCGTGGAGCCAATCACCGTGATGCCGATCTGCACCGTGGCGAGCAGCCGCTCGGGGTCGTCCCGGAGCGCCGACACCGCCTTCGCGGACTTGCTGCCCTGCTCCAGCAGCTCCTTCAGCCGCGTCTTGCGCACGGACAGCAGGCCCAGCTCGGCGCCCGCGAAGACGCCGTTGGCGAGGACCAGCAGCAGGATGATGACGAGCTCCGTGACGATGGCGGACCTCCTGGCTGTGTCCGCCCGGACCCGCGGCGGAGGACGCCTCCTGTCCTACACCCCCAGGGATTGGAGGAGGAGCGACAATTGGTCGCGGCTCGCACCCTTGGGCAGGTAGTAGTGGGGACCCGACATGAGTGCGCTGCCCACATCCTGGGCCGCCGCCGAGGTCAGGAAGACGATGCGAGGGTTCGTCGACACCCTCGGCAGCTTCTCCACCACCTCCAGGCCGCTCATGCCCGGCATGTTCAAATCCAACAGCATGACCCCGAAGCGCTCCCCTCGCTTGAGCGAGTCCAGCGCTTCCTGGCCATCCGCAGCCTCGGTGGTCTCATAGCCGAGGTCCTCCAGGCTCACCCGGAGAAACTCCCGCCAGTCCGCGTCGTCATCCACGACCAGGACCTTCCGCGCTCCGTCATTCACCGCGAGTCGCCCCAAGCATCCTCCTGACCTGAGGACAACCTCCCGGGGGCCCACTGGCATTCGCGACAGTTGTGTCCCAACTCCTGATGGAGCAGGCAGGCAGCCAGCCCCTAGAACAGCGCCATGCCCAGCTGGCCCACCAGGTACTGCAGCGCGGGCCTCACGTTGTGGACCGCCGTGCGCGGCTTCGCCGGCTCCGCCGCCTGGCACCACGCCGGCTCTTCCACCAGCCGGCCGGCCATGTGACTGAAGACGCGGAAGCGGCCCAGGTCCGTGCTGCTGCCTGAGTTGAAGACGCGCAGTGGACGCTCGCCGGGGCTGCCCAGGTCCAGCTCATGCGGGATGTGCCGGTGGCCGTGCAGCACCAGGTCGCACCTGCCGCCCACGCGCTCCAGCAGCTTCTTGCCCAGCGCCAGTTCAGAGGCGTGCGGCAGGCCCACCTTCGTCGCGATCCACTCCGGGAAGCTCTCCAGCGGCAGCGGCATCACGTGGTGATGCAGGAGCACCGCGACCAGCGTCCGCGGCGGCGCGGCGGACAGGGCGTCCTCCACCTGGGCCACCACGTCCTCCGTCAGTTCCCCATGGCTGGAGAAATAGTTCCGATTGTGGTCACCGGTGGAATCCACACAGACCATGAAGAGGCCTGCCTTCTCCACGGTGTGGACCTTGCGACCCTCCATGAACCGGCTGCCCACGTCCTCTCCTGGACGGTCGTGGTTGCCGGGGATGAAGGTCAGGCGCCCGCTGTCCATCCACGGGGCGAAGTGTTCGCGGAAGCGCTGGAACTCGGCATTGGAGCCGCGGTGCGTGAGGTCACCCGTCACCACCACGTGATCCACGTCCTGGGTCGCCAGTGCCTTCACCAATGAGGCCGCCGACGCATCGCTCTCGCGGCTCATGTCCAGATGGAGATCCGAGAGGTGGGCCAGCTTCAAGGAGGGCATGTTCAAGGAAATAGGCATCGGTTGCAGGCGCGGCGAGGGTCGGAGCACGAAGGATTTCGAAAAGTTGGGCCCCGAGCGTTCAACCCACCCCGTTGCTGGTGATCCACGCCTCGCTTGTCCGCGCACGCAGCGGCACCAGGCGCGTGCCTGACACCACGCGCAACCGCGTGCCGCGCCAGTCCACCGTGCGCCTGAACGCACCGTGCCACCACGCGGCGAACAGGAGCGCGTCCTTCACCAGCACCGCTGGCGCCGCGCGCCATCCCACCGGCTGGGGCCGCAGCGCGCGGAACACCGCCACGTCCACCCAGACCTTGCCCAGCATCACCCCCAGCGCAGCCAGTCCCGTCAGCGCTGACGGGTGCAGCAGCGCGCCCAGCACCGCGAGCGGCACCGGGTTGAGCAGCGCCTGTGCCACGTACGTCGTGGGCGATACCGCTGTGCGGTGGATGACGCTCCAGCGCAGGTAGCGCTGGAAGAAGGCGTCCACGCTCTTGCGCAGCGACACGTTGAAGACAGGGGAGCGGGCCAGCACCACGCGCTTGCCCAGCTTGCGCGTCACCCACTGGCCAATGACGTAGTCCTCCGCCAGCACATCCTTCACGGAGAAGAAGCCGCCCAGCGACTCCACGTCCTCGCGGCGCAGCGCCATGGACTTGCCCACCACGATGTCCCGGTCCGCCAGGTGCTTCGCGGCGATCATCCCCGCCGCCGCGCTGGAGGACAGGTGCAGGTTGTCCAGGAGCGAGCCGAAGGTCTGCTCTCCCAGGCCCGCCACCGGGTGCGTCACGCAGCCCACCGTGGGGTCCTCGAACGCGGCGGCGATCTCCTCCAGGTAGCCTTCGCCCACGCGGGTGTTGCTGTCGCTCACCACCCAGAGGTCGTGCTTCGCCTCCGACGACAGCGTCACCAGCTGGTTCACCTTCGGGTTGAGGCCGGGCTCGCCTTCCTGGAGCACCACCTTCATGACGTGGGGCCACTTCGCCTGGGCCGCCTTCGCCACCGCCCAGGCCGGATCTCGCACGTCCTTCACGCCCAGGAGGACTTCGTAGTGCGGGTAGTCCAGGCGCGCGAACTGCTCCAGGTTCGCCGCCAGGTCATCGTCCACGCCGCACAGCGGCTTGAGGATGGACAGGCCCGGGGCGCGGGAGGTGACCGCCGGAGGCTCGCGGCGGTGGCGGCGCACGAACAGCGCCTGGAGGACCAGGGCCAGGAGGCCCACGACGGACGCTGCCAGGAGGAGGCTGGAGGCGATGAGCATGTCCGCCACCCTACGCAGCCCACAAGGCGGGGCCGGGGCGGCGGGACGGCGGGACGGCCAACTCGCCGTGACACCGCCGTGAACCGCGAACGTCTACTCGGGCAGCTCGCGGCTCTTCGGGTGGCGCACGTCCTTGCCGCGCACCATGTAGATGACCATCTCCGCCACGTTGAGCGCATGGTCGCCCACGCGCTCCAGGTGCTTGGCGATGAACATCAGCGCCGTGGCGCGGCGGATGTTGCGCGAGTCCTCCATCATGTACGCCAGCAGCTCGTTGAAGATCTTCAGGAAGAGGGCATCCAGCAGGTCATCGCCCTTGAGGACCTCCTCCGCCTTGGCCGCGTCGCCGGACACGAACGCGTCCAGGGCCTTCTTCACCTGCTGCTGCGCCAGGTCCGCCAGCTTCGGCGTGTCCACGTAGGGCGCCAGCGGGGGCACCTGGTTCAGGTCCATGGCGCGCTCGGCGATGTTCACCGCCAGGTCTCCGATGCGCTCCAGGTCGGTGACGATCTTCAGCGCGGTGGTGATGAGGCGCAGGTCGCTGGCGGCCGGCTGGCGCAGGGCGAGGATGCGGCGGCACAGGTCGTCGATGTCGACCTCCAGCCGGTTCACCTCACGGTCGGCGCCCACCACCTTCTCCGCCAGGGCCGAGTCCCGGTCGGTGAGGGCGCGGACGCTCTGCGCGACGAGGGCCTCCACCTTGGCCCCCATGGCGAGCAGCTTCTCGCGCAGGTTGCGCAGGTCCTGCTCGAATGCCTTGTCGGTGTGCGTGGCCGCCATGTCGTTTCGTTGCTTTCCTTCGCGCGTGCTTTTCAGCCGAACTTCCCGGTGACGTAGTCCTCGGTGCGCTTCTCTTGGGGGTTGGTGAAGATCCGCTCCGTGGGGCCGCACTCCACCAATTCGCCCATGTAGAAGAAAGCGGTCCGGTCACTCACCCGCGCGGCCTGCTGCATGTTGTGGGTGACGATGGCGATGGTGTACGTGGCCTTGAGCTCGTGGATGAGCTCTTCAATCTTCGCCGTGGCGATGGGGTCCAGGGCCGACGCGGGCTCGTCCATCAGCAGCACCTCCGGCTCCACCGCCAGCGCGCGCGCGATGCACAGGCGCTGCTGCTGGCCGCCGGACAGGCCCAGGGCGCTCTCATCCAGCCGGTCCTTCACCTCGTCCCAGAGGGCGGCGCCGCGCAGGGACTTCTCCACGCGCGCGGCGAGCTTCGCCTTGTCCTTGAGGCCGCCCACGCGCAGGCCGTAGGCGACGTTCTCGAAGATGGACTTGGGGAACGGGTTGGACTTCTGGAAGACCATGCCCACGCGCCGGCGCAGGTCCACCACGTCCAGCGTGCGATCATGGATGCTGCGGCCGTCCAGGAACACCGTGCCTTCGTGGTTCGCGCCCGCGATGAGGTCGTTCATCCGGTTGAGCGAGCGCAGGAAGGTGGACTTGCCGCAGCCGGAAGGGCCGATGAGCGCCGTGACCTTGTGCTCGGGGATGGCCAGGCTGACCTGCTTGATGGCCACCTTGCTGCCGTAGCGCAGGGTGAGGTCCCGGGACTCCATCTTGTTGCGCGGGGTGGCGGGGGTAGGGGGCATGGTGTGGGTCAGTGCCCGCTCGCGGCCTTGCGGCGCGTGCGCGTGCGGATGAGGACCGCGACGAGGTTCAGGGCGAAGGTGAGCAGCAGGAGCACCATCACCGTGGCGTACAGCAGGGGGCGGGTGGCCTCCACGTCCGGTGACTGCGTGGCCAGCACGTACGTGTGGTAGCCCAGGTGCATGAACTGCGAGTTGAGGCTGGAGGGAAGGTCCGGCAGGAAGTAGGCCGCGCCGGTGAAGAGGATGGGGGCCACCTCGCCCGCGCCCCGGCTGATGGCCAGCACCGCGCCGGTGAGGATGCCCGGCAGCGCGCCCGGTAGAACCACCCGCGCCAGCGTCTGCGACTGCGTGGCGCCCAGCGCGAGGCTCGCGGTGCGGTGGTCCAACGGCACGGCGCGCAGCGCTTCTTCCGTGGACACGATGACGACGGGCAGCGTGAGCACCGCCAGCGTGAGCGACGCCCAGAGGATGCCCGGCTGCGCCCAGTGCAGCTCCTCGTAGCCCAGGGCGCGGTCCAGGCCCTTGCCCACGAAGAGGATGAAGAAGCCCAGGCCGAAGAGGCCGAACACGATGGAGGGCACGCCCGCCAGGTTCGCCACCGCCACGCGCACCGCGCGGGCGAGCTTCCCGTCCGGCGGCGCGTACTCGTGCAGGTACACCGCCGTCAGCACGCCCACCGGCATCACCGCCAGCGTCATCAGGAGCGTGAGCGCCGCGGTGCCGAAGAGGGCGGGGAAGATGCCGCCGCCCATCATCCCGTCGGTGGGGGACTCGGTGAGGAACTTCCAGGAGATGTGGCTGGCGCCGCCCTTCACCACATCCAGGAGGATGAGGGCCAGCATCGCCACGATGACGAATGCGGCCAGCCCCGTGAGCGACACGAGCGACAGGCCCACCACACGGCGCGTGGCGTGCTTCACCCGGCACCTCCCTTGAGCCGCTGGATGACCTTCTTCGTCCAGATGCCGGCCAGCATGTTGAGCACGAAGGTGAAGAGGAACAGCTCCACGCCAATGAAGAAGAGCAGCGCGTAGTGGGGGCTGCCCACCACCACCTCGCCCATCTCCGCGGCGATGGTGGCCGACAGCGAGCGCACGGAGTCGCCCAGGTTCGCGGACGTGATCGCCGCGTTGCCGGAGGCCATGAGGACGATCATCGTCTCACCGATGGCGCGCCCGAAGCCCAGCACGCACGCCGCGAGGATGCCGGGCGCCGCCGCCGGGAGCACCACCTTCCACGCCGTCTCCCAGGGCGTGGCGCCCAGGGCCAGGGAAGCCTCGCGGTAGCTGCGCGGCACGGCGGTGAGCGCGTCCTCCGTCACCGTGAAGATGACCGGCACGATGGCCAGCGCCAGCCCCAGGCCCGCCACCACCGCGTTGAGCCGGGACGTGAAGCCGAAGGTCTCCTGGAGGAAGGAGGCCATCACCATCAGGGCGAAGAAGCCCAGCACCACGGAAGGGATGCCGGCCAGGAGTTCAATGGTGGGCTTGAGGACTTCGCGCAGGCGGCGGGGCGCGAACTCCGCGGCGAACAGCGCGCCGAAGATGCCCAGGGGGACGGCCACCAGCATGGACACGGCCGTCGTCTTCAGCGTGCCGATGAACAGCGGAATCATGCTGACCTTGGGCACGCCGGACACGGGCTGCCACACGTAGGCCAGCGGCTTTCCCTTCCGCACCAGCTGGGGCAGGAACATCTTGGAGAAGCTTGCCTCCTCGCGCGCCGCCGTGTCGGTGACGAGCGACAGCGCCTCCTTCGCCACGAAGACGAGGATGAGCACCAGCGCGGCGATGCCCGTGAAGGCCACCGCCGTGATGGTCCAGGCGATGAGCTTCTCCTTCAGCTGCCGTCGCCGGGCCTCGGGCGACAGCATGGGCAGCGCCACCGGGGGCGCGAGGTCCTGCTCCTGCATGACCGCCTGTCTATCCAACATGGAGCCCTCGCGCCGGGTGACAATCGTGTGACGGCCACTACTTCACAGGGAAGTAGCCGACCTGGGTGACGATGGCCTGGCCTTCCGCGGACAGCGTGAAGTCGATGAACGCCTTCACGTCGCCGGCGGGCTTGTTGCGCAGGTAGAAGAACAGGTCGCGCGACAGCGGGTACTTGCCGCTCTTCACGTTCTCCGCCGAAGGGGCGAAGGCCTCGTTGCCCTTCTTCACCTTCAGCTCCTTGATGCCCTTGGCGAACGCGGCGCCGCCGTAGCCGATGCCGTTCTTCTCCTTGGCCACCGCGTTGACGACCGCGGCCGTGCCCGGGAGCGTCTGCGCGGCGGAGGCGAAGTCCTCACCGGCGAGCACGGTCTCCTTCACGAAGACGTAGGTGCCGGAGGAGTTCTCCCGCGAGTACAGGACGATGGGGGCATCCGCGCCGCCCACGGCCTTCCACGACGTGGTGTCCCCCAGGTAGATGTCCCGGAGCTGCTCCACCGTGAGCGCGTCCAGCTTGTTGGTTTCGTTGACGTAGAAGGTGACGCCGTCGCGGGCCACGGCCAGCCCCGTGGGCTCCGCCTTGGCGGTGGCCTTGAGCTTGTCCTCCTCCGCCTTCTTCATCTCGCGGCTGGACATGGCGATGTCGGTGGTGCCGTTCTGCAGGGCCGCCAGGCCCGTGCCGGAGCCGCCGCCCGTCACCTGGATCTTCATGGACGGGTTCTTCTTCATGAACGCCTCGGCCCAGCGCTGGACCAGGATGACCATGGTGTCCGAGCCCTTCACCGTCACGGTGCCCGCCTGGGCGGCGAGCGGGAGGACGGTCAGGCCGAAGGCGACGAGGCTTGAGAGCAGGGTCTTCTTCATGGGGTGAGTCTCCTTGTGGAGGACCACTGGTGGGTGAACAAGGGGGCGCGGTCGTCGGATCCCGTGTCGTGAACGCGTGACGATCTACGGGGCGGATGTGGCCGCTTGACGGCCCTTGCGTGACAAATGGGTGACGGACGCTATCCGGCGGTGGGGTCCACGATGCGGTAGCCCACGCCGCGCACCGTTTCCAAGAGGGCGCGCGCGTTGCCCAGCTTGTCGCGCAGGCGCATCACGTGCGTGTCGATGGTGCGCGTCTCCAGGGAGCTGGACAGGCCCCAGACCTCCTCCAGCAGCTGCTCGCGCGACTGCACCCGGCCCAGCCGCGCCATCAGGTGCTCCATCAGGCGGAACTCCAGCGCGGTGAGGGACGTCTCCTGGCCCTCCACGTAGAAGCGGTGCGCGGTGACGTCCAGGCGCAGCGGCCCCAGGGCCAGGGGCGGGACGCTCTCCTTGGGGGCGGCGGAGCGCCGGAGGATGGCCTTGAGCCGCAGCACCAGCTCGCGCACGGAGAAGGGCTTGACGACGTAGTCGTCCGCGCCGACCTCGAAGCCGCGGATGCGGTCCGCCTCCTCGCTCTTGGCGGTGAGCATGACGATGAGCACGTCACGCAGCTGCGAGTTGGCGCGCAGGTGGCGGCAGACCTCGATGCCGGACAGGTCCGGCAGCATCAGGTCCAGCAGCACCACGTCCGGGGACTGCTCGCGGGCGGCTGCCAGCGCCGCCTCCCCGGTGAAGGCCAGGCGCGTGGAGAAGCCGGCGCCGCGCAGGTTGAAGTCGATGAGCTCGGCGAGGTCGCGCTCGTCGTCGACGATGAGAACGTGGGACATGGCGCGGCGTACTGTGCGCTCGTCCCTTCGCGCGGGCGTGACGCGCCGGCAACAACTGCGTCACGTCCGTCACGGGGCTCGAACCCCCGTGCCCCGGGAGGGTGGGTCATGGGCGCCGGAGGGAGCGTCCCGGCGCGGCCAGCCATTGCAGGGAGAACTCGCGCCCATCGGCTCGCAGGGCGACCGCGCAGCCCTTTCGCAGCTTGTCCGGCAGGGCGTGGCCCAGCGCGAGCTCGGCGGCGCGCTCCAGGGAGGGGTTGTGTCCCACCAGCGCCCAGCCCGGACCCACCTCGCGCGCCAGCTTCAGCACGTGGTGGGCCGCGCCCTTCATGGGGACGAGGGCGGGGTGGATCTCCACGTGCGACAGGCAGAGGGCCTCCGCGAGCAGCTCCGCGGTCTGCACCGCGCGCACCAGGGGGCTGGTGAGGATGCCCATGAGCGGGGTGAGGCGGGCAATCTTGCGCGCGTGTTGCCGGAAGGCGGCGCGGCCCTTGGGGGTGAGCGCGCGGGCCTCGTCGCCCAGGACGTGGGAGTCCTCGGCCACGGCGTGGCGCACGAGCAGGAGGGGCAGTTCGTGGTCGGCCATGGGCGCGGGTTGTAGGGCGTTCCCCGCCCGCGTGTGTGACGAATGAGCGAACCGCGTCAGGCCAGGGCTTCGGGGTGTGGACTACTCCACGCCGCCCAGCAGGAACGCGAGCAGCAGCAGCGCGAGCACGCCGGTGGTGATGGCGGCGTAGGCGCGGTCCCGCTGCGCGCGGAAGATGCTCAGCGACAGCGCCACGCGCAGCACGGGCACGGTGATCATCACCAGCAGGCCCGCCATCACGAAGGACTGTCCGCGCACGGCCATCACGCCCTCGAAGACGTCCGACAGCCGGTGGGGCGCGGAGTCCGGCGAGGTGAGGCGCTGGAGCGCGTCCGGCGACGAGAAGTAGTCCGGGTGGCGGAAGAACGTCATCACCATGCCGCACGTGACGAGCGACAGGCTCAAGAGCACGCCGCCGCGCAGCAACTGGCTGATGAGCAGCTCCGGCGTGAGCGGCACCGTCTCCGGGAGGGCCACGGGGTGGACCGCCGCGGCGGGGAGCTCCTCGGGAGCACGGGGTTCGGGGACCTGCGGGCTCATCCGCGAACTCCCTTGGCCAGCATCTCGAAGGACACCCACAGCAGGACGGCGACGAAGAGCATGCGCAGCGAGCCGCTCTTGAGCTTCGTGAGGTAGCGCGAGCCGGTGAACGCGCCCACCGTGACGCCCACGCAGACGGGCCCGGCGATGAACGGGTCGATGTCGCCTCGCGCGAAGTAGATGCCCGCGCTGGCCGCCGCCGTCACGCCGATCATGAAGTTGCTGGTGGCGGTGGACACCTTGATGGGCAGCCCCATCGCCAGGTCCATGGCCGGCACCTTCAGCGCGCCGGAGCCGATGCCCAACAGGCCACTCACCGTGCCCGCCACGTACATGAGCCCCAGGCCGGTGAGGGGGCGGTGGACGCGGTACGCCACCAGTTGTTCGGTGGACGCGTCGTAGTAGCTGCCATGCAGGGCCAGCCGGTCCGCGAGCATGTCCGGTGGAGGCTCCACGCGCGGCGAGCCGTCCTCGCGCAGCTTGCGCAGCATCGCGAGCGCCGAGTACGCCATCACCGCGCCGAAGAGGAAGTACAGCGCGCGGCCGCTCACCACGCCCGCGAGCATCGCGCCCGTGACGGCGCCGGCCACGGTGGCCAGCTCCAGGAACATGGCCACGCGCAGGTTGGCCAGGCCGTCGCGCACGTAGGCCGCCGCCGCGCCGCTGGAGGTGGCGATGACGGACACGATGGAGGCCCCCACCGCGTAGCGGATGTCCACCTTCAGCACGAGCGTGAGGACGGGGATGAGGATCAGCCCTCCGCCCAACCCCAGCAGCGAACCCAGGAGGCCCGCGCCCATGGACACCAGCAACACGATGGCGACGAAGTTGAAGGGCGTGGCGTCCAAGACGGCGGCCATCTTCCTCCCGCGCTCCCCGCATGCAAGCGGTTCACTCGGAGCCCGTCTGGTTGCCTGCCCGCATCCGCCCCGGGGTGACAGGGTGGGTCGTCAGCGCTTCGGCGGGTGTTCCGACGGGGCCCCGGGCTTCGCGTCCGGCTTCGCGTCCGGAGGTTGGGGGACGGGCCATCCCTGGAACAGGGGCCAGCCCCGGTACGGATTGCCCCGGGTCGGCGCTTCCTCGGGCGTGGGTTCTTCGGGGTGTCTGGGAGGGGGCGGGGAGCGCAGCAGCACGTAGGTGAGCACGAGGCACAGCAGGCTCATCGCGACGATGCTCCACGCCCGGGCCCGGGGCTCCATCTAGAAGCGCCCCCGCTTGAGCAGGTCGCCCTTGGAGAGCGCACCCAGCAGGTGCCGGCCTCCGTCCACCACGGGCAGGTGCTCCAGCGACGTCTGCCCGAACCGCGCGGCCACCTCGGAGAGGGACAGGTCCGGGGTGATGGGCTGCACGCCGGAGTCCATCACGTCCGCGGCCACGGTGGCCTGGAGCAGGGAGTGGTCCGGCAGGTGGCCCTTGAGCGCATCCAGGGTGATGACGCCCAGCAGGCGCCCCTCCGCGTCGGTGACGTAGAGGTCCGCGCCGGGTGGCTGCTCCAGCAGCAGCACCACCACCTCGTCGAAGGGCGCGGAGGGCGGCACCCGCTGCGTCACCGGAGAGAGCATCGAGCGCACGCCCTCCTCGCGCAGCCAGTGCGGCACGGACGCGGGCACGCGCACGTCGCGCTTCACCAGCACGGAGGTGTAGAGCGACTCCGGCTCCAGGCGGCGGCTGACGACGGCGGCCACCACCGCGGCGAGCATCAGCGGGAGGATGAGGTCGTAGTCGCCGGTCATCTCGAAGATCATCAGCACGGCGGACACCGAGGCGTGCGTGGTGCCGGCCAGCACCGCGCCCATGCCCAAGAGCGCGTACGCACCGCTGGGCGCTCCACCCGGAAGCACCCGCTCCACCATCATCCCGAACGCGCCCCCCAGGAGCGCGCCGAAGAAGAGGGAGGGGGTGAAGAGCCCGCCCGGCACGCCCGCGCCCGCGCACAGCGACGTCACCGCCAGCTTCGCCAGGGGCAGCAGCAGGAGCAGCGTGAGCGGCAGCGTCCCGTGCAGGGCCATGTTCACGGAGTCATAGCCGTTGCCCATGAGGTACGGCCCCGCGAGCGCGGTGATGCCCACCAGCGTCATCGCTACGAGCGGCATGAAGGGCGCGAGCCACACCGGCAGGCGATCCAACAGGTCCGAGGTGAGGTTGATGCCCCGGACGTAGAGCGCGGAGGCCCCGCCCACGAGCACGCCCAGCATGAGGGCCAGCAGCAGCTCGCGCGGGTGGATGAGCGCGTAGTGGGGGATGACGTAGCTGGGATGATCCGCGATGAGCGTGCGCGACACGAGCGTCGCCACCACGCACGAGACGACGATGGGGCCGAAGAGCTCCAGCGCGAAGCTGCCCAGCAGCACCTCCAGCCCGAAGAGGGCCGCGCCGATGGGCACGTTGTACGCGGACGCGATGCCCGCCGAAGCGCCGCACGCCACCAGGACGCGCGCCTGCCCCGGCCCCAACCGCAGCCAGCCGGACAGCGCCGAACCGCTGGCCGCACCCGTCTGGAGGAGGGCGCCTTCGCGGCCCAGCGGCGCCCCCAGCGCCACCGCGATGATGGAGACGAAGCCCCGCAGCAGCGCGCGCGGGAAGGGCAGCCGTCCGGACTTCACCCAGATGGACTCGATGATGCCCGCGGTGCCATGGCCTCGCAGGGGCTGTCCCACCAGCAGGGACACCAGCGTCACCAGCGCTCCGCCAAGCATCGGCACCAGGAACCGACGCCAGCCCGGGGACGCGAGCGCGCCCTCGAGGAAGTGCTCGGAGTTGCTCTGCCAGAACAGGTGCTGGGTGAAGCGCAGCACGGCGAGGAGCGCCACCGCGCCCAGGCCAGAGATGAGGCCCACACCCACCACCAGGACCCAGAACCGTCGCTCCTGCCCCAGCAGCCCCCGGAGGATCCGCCGCAGCCAGGGCGACGGCGCCCCCGTCCTCAAGTCAGGGTGGACTGCTCCGGCTGCGGGTTCGGGCATGGCCTCCACACTTGTCCAATGCAGGGACGCTCGGACGGCCTTCCCCGGAAACGGTGTGCTGTCTCCAGGGCATCGCCCGTCCGGCCGTCAGGTGGACGGGAGGGTTACTTGCTCGAAGCGGGTCTTCCCGTCGGGCTGCTCGCGGGCCGCCGTGCTCCGGAGTCCCGGCCAGGAGCCGGTGGCGTCGGCGTGCCCCCCGCCGGTTCGGCCGCGAGGCCCAGGTGGATGCCCGCAGGTGGATTCTTCAGCACGGATTCGGTCCGGGTCGCTGACTCGGTGACGTCCGGCGCGAAGCGGTCCGCCAGCTCCGCGGCGGCGTCACTCAGGTCGCGGTGCGCGACGATGGTGCGCTCCAGCGTCTTGCTGAGCCGGGCCGACGTGTCGAAGGTCTGCCGGGACTCGTCCGAAGCGGGCAGGGAGTCCTGGTAGGAGAACGCGAGCGTCGCGTCCCGGCGCAGCGCATCCAGGAGGCGGGCAAGCTGCTGCTGGAGCTCCGCGTCCTGCTCCGCGCGCGTGCGTTCGAGCAGTCCGCGCTCTCCGCCGAACCAGACGCGGCCCGCGCGCCCGAAGCCCTCCTCCACGGAGGCCACGGGCAGGTCCTCCAGCACGACGAGCGGATGCACGCGGCGCGGGAAGTCCTGGCTGTACAGCGCGAAGAGCAGGGTGCCATCCGCGCGAGGGAACACCGCCGCGGTGCGCGAGCCGAAGGGGAAGAAGGGCGTGGCGGACACCTCCGCGCGCTTCGTCATGCGCGCGCGGGCCAGCGCATCCAGCGGTGGATTGGCCTCGGCGCGCTTGGGCGTCCGGCGCAGGTTGTTCATCAGGTCGCGCGCCTGGTCGATGCCCACCACCACGTTGAGCGCGCTGCCTCGCGAGTAGCCCGCGTGGTAGACGCCGACGAGCTCGAACTCGCCCGTCTTGCAGGAGATGGCGAGCACGGGCGACCCCGAGTTGCCCTGCGACAGGAGCGCGTCGATGACGAAGTCGTCGTGGTACCACTCCTTGTACTCGTCGCGGTCGTAGGCGGAGATGACCTTGCCCATGTTGGTGGCGTTGAAGACGCCCAGGGGGAAGCCGCGCACGTCCACCACGTCGCGCTCGCGCACGCCCGCGCTGCGGCCCACCTTCCACGGCAGCACCGTCAGCGGCGTCTTCGACTTGATGACGGCCAGGTCCAACTGCGGATCCACCACCGCCTTGGACAGTGGGATGTCATCGCGGTCGTACGCGTCCGCCTCGTTCTCCACGATGCTTAAGGCGTCCTTCACGCGCTTGCAGCCGGAGGGCACATTCTCCACGGCGTGCGCGTCGCTGGTGACGTCCGGCCACTCCACGACGTGCTCGTTGGTGAGCAGCAGCGTCTCCCCGGCCTGCTGCCGGTACGCGAACGCGGTGCCGTGCGCGGACACCGACGTGCGCGTGCGCCGCACGTTGCCCTCCGCCCCGTAGGACAGGCACTCGTACACGGCGGTGCTGCGCACGCAGTACGTGTACTTCTTCTTCACCGACTGCTCGAAGGCGCGGGCCTGGGCGGACAACGCGCTGTAGCTGTCCGCGTATTCGCCCTCGCAGAAGGGCGCGGGCTCGGGCGTGCTGACCTGGGGCTGGGACTGGACCTGCGGCGGTTCGGCGGGAGGCGGCTGCGCACCCGCCGTGGCCAGGGATACCGCCACCACCGACAGTCCGACCGTCCACCAGACCATGGCCCCTCCCGCTGTGAGTGTCGTCGCCTCTTTGTTGCTAAGGCTCCCGGCGCCCGTATGCACCTGTGCGTGCGGGGCACACGGCGGAATTCACGGGGGAAAAAGCCCGCTGTCCGTCAGAAGCGACGGCGCGCGTGTCCATTCCCGGACGGGCCGCTCCACGCGCACGCACCCGGTGGGCGCAACGCTCACCCGTCCAGGTCGTTGAGCGCGTCGAGCGGCAGCGGCGCCGCGCCCGTCACCGTGCCGTCCATGTCCGTGGGCAGCGTGGACGGATCGACTTCCGTGGGCGGGTGGTTCTCGAAGGGCGCGGCGACCGTGGGCCGCGCGGAGCCCGCGGCACCCGGAGGCGGCCGCAGCACGGGCCCCGGAGGAGGCAGCCCCGAGTGCCGCCGCGCGGCCTCCATCAGGGCGTTGTGGTGGCGGTAGCGCGCCTCCACGAGCTTGTGGATGAGCAGCGGCCCGCCGGGCACGCGGCGCGCGGTGAGGGCCTGGGTGGCCTTGCGCACCGGGTAGCGCACGCGGCGGATCTGCACGCGCCAACCCTTGGGGGTGAAGGTGAAGACGCCGTAGGCGGGCCGCAGGTCGCCGTCGCGCGGGATGCCGGCGCTGGCCACGTCCGCGATGAGCATCCGGCCCACGCGCCGACGGTAGGGGAAGTGCAGGTGGCCGAAGGCGCACGCGGCCGCGTCCAGGTGCGTGAAGAAGCGGCGCACGGCGTGGTCGTCCAGCGTGGGGTCCAACGACTCTTCCAGGTTGCGCGGGTTGGCGTGGCAGATGAACAGGTCCTGCCCCTTGCGCGGCGTGTAGCGCAGCGAGAAGGGCATCTGCCCCAGCTGCTGCAACAGCGTGTCGCCCAGCTGGTCGCGCGTCCAGCGCAGCAGCTCCGTCTTCCAGTGGTCGCGTTCGCGGTACGCGCCGCCCAGGTAGTTGCCGGCGAGGTACGCGTCGGTGTTGCCCATGATGAGCGCGTTGCAGCGGCTGAAGAGCAGCTCCACCGTCTCGCGCGGATGGGCGCCGCGCAGGGCCAGGTCTCCGGCCGCGACGATGTAATCCGGCGCCACCGATTTGGTGATGTCGTCCAGCACGGCCTCGCAGGCCGGAAGGTTTCCGTGAATGTCCGCGAGGATGGCGACCCGCATGGCCGCCCCCATCCTAGCCCGTCGCCGCCGTCGGGCCAGCCGCCGAGGGTAGAAAAATGACGAAGGTGCTGCCCGCGTTCGGCTGGCTCTCCACCTTCACCTCGCCGTCCATCGCGCCCATCAGGTGCTTCACGATGGAAAGGCCCAGCCCCGTGCCCCCCATGTCCCGGCTTCGGCCCTTGTCCACCCGGTAGAATCGCTCGAAAATCCGGGAAAGATGCTTGGGCTCGATTCCCACGCCTGTGTCGCGCACCCGCACCACGCACCGGCCGCCCTCATACGCTCCGTCCACGTCCACCCGTCCACCGGCGGGCGTGTACTTCACCGCGTTGTCGAGCAGGTTGAGGAGCACCTGCTCGATGGCCCGCCCATCCCCCAGGGCCACCAGCTGCGGAGGGATGTGCAGGCCAATCTGCTGGTTCTTGCCCTCGGCCTTGGGACGCACGCCCTCTGCGGCGCGGGAGACGGCCAGCGCGAGCGGCACCTCGGTGCGCTGGAAGGTCATCTCGCGCGCCTCCAGGCGGGACAGCTCCAGCAGGTCCTCCACCAGTTCGGAGAGGCGTTCGGACTGGCGGTGGATGATCTCCACCATCCGGGGGGCGACCTGGGCGTCATTGAGCGCGCCGCCCTGGAGCGTTTCGGCATAGCCCCGGATGGCGGTGATGGGGGTGCGCAGCTCGTGGGAGACGTTGGCCACGAAGTCCTTGCGGACCTTCTCCAGCCTTCGCAGCTCGGTGACGTCGTGGAAGACGGCGGCGCTGCCGGGCAGGTCGCGTCCCACGGGCGTCACGCGCACGGCCAGCGTGCGGGAGAACAGGCCCTCGAGCGTCAGCTCCAGCCGCGTGGATGCCCCCTCCTGGCAGGCGCGGGCCACCGCGTCGTTGAGGGCCTCGTTGCGGATCAGCGCGAGCGGCCGCTGCCCTACGATGGCGCCCTGCGCGGGCCGGAGCATCTCCGCGAGCGCGTCGTTGTGGCGCACCACGGTGCCCTCCGCGTCCGTCACCCACAGGCCCTCGGCCATGCCGTCCAGCACGGCGGTGAGGGTGCGCGCCTCCTGGTTGAGCGCCGCGTTCTGCGTGGACAGCCGGTCATCCAGCGTGTCGATGGCGTCTTCCAGCTGCGCCAGGTCGTCGGTGCGTTCCACGCCGGCGGGGAACATCACGCCTTCGGCCAGGGACTGCGTCTTCTGGGTCAGGGCGCGCAGCTGGCGTTCCATCGCCACGCGGCTGGTGCCCAGCGCGAGCGCGGAGCCCGCCAGGGTGACGAGGCCGGCGGCGAGCGCGCCGGTGGGCTGGCCGAACAGCACGAGCAGCGTGCTCACCAGCAGGGCGGGGACCAGCAGGGCCAGGAGCGTGGAGCGCAGGGGCATGGCGGGCGGTTCAGGGAGGGCTGAGCTTGTAGCCCACGCCGCGCACGGTCTCGATGATGTCGCCCGCGGGCCCCAACTTCTCGCGCAGCCGCTTGATGTGCGTGTCCACGGTGCGGGTGTGGATCTCCGCCTGGATGCCCCAGACGTCGGAGAGCAGCACCTCGCGCGTCTGCACCCGGTCCATGCGCTCCAACAGGGTGCGCAGCAGGCGGAACTCCAGCGCGGTGAGCACCACCTCCTCGCCCTTGACGCGCACCTGGTGGCGCGACGTGTCCAGGCTGATGTCGCCCGCGCCCAGCACCGCGGCGGGGCCTTCCTCCGCGTCCGCGCGGCGCAGCACGGCCTTCACGCGCAGGAGCAGCTCGCGCACGGAGAAGGGCTTCACCACGTAGTCGTCCGCGCCCAATTCCAGGCCCTGGATGCGGTCGGCCTCCTGGCCCTTGGCGCTGACGATGACGACCGCGGCCTTCTTCAGCTCCGGGTCGTTCTTGAGCATGCGCAAGACTTCGCCGCCCGCCACGTCGGGCAGCATCAGGTCCAACAGCACCAGGTCCGGAGGTTGCGCCCGGGCGCGGGCAAGGCCCCCCGCGCCGGTGTTCGCCGTGTCGGTCTCGAAGCCCGCCGCGCGGAGGTTGTAGTCGACGAGTCCGGCCAGGTCCTGCTCGTCCTCGATGATGAGGATGCGCGCCATGAAGGTTGCTCCCGCGAAGGGGATGGAATGCGTGGCGTCCCGTAACAGATTCGTTCCGGCCCGCTCGGGACAACCATGTGACATCCACGCGCCATGCCTGCCCGCCTCCCCCTTGAAGGGGCAGGGCGCTTCAGCGCGGGAACACCGGATCACACGCCTGTTCGGTCAGCTCGATGGGCGCCGCCACCAGCGCCGCGTTGCGGCCCGCGTTCACCTCGCGCAGGTAGTTGCAGGAGCTGCCCAGGAAGCGGGTCGGCGTGTCGGCCGACAGGGCCTCGATGACGAGCGCGTAGTCGCGCCCCACCGGCACGTCCACGGCCAGCTCCATCGCCGCGCCCCCGGGCGCCGAGGCAAAGCGCAGCGTGCGCCCCGACTTGCCGTCCGCGTCCTCCAGCTCCAGCAGCGCGCCCGACTCCACCTGCGCGGAGAGGCAGGTGCGCTGCAGCTCCGTGCAGTTGCGCTTCGCGCCGTCCTTCAGCACGGCCACCTGATAGGCGCCCACCTGACTGGCGACGGCACGGCTCAGCGTGACTTCCAGGCCCACCGGCATGGCGTCCGGAGCGGCCTCCGGCCCGCAGCCCGCGAGCACGGCGCCCCAGGTGAGCAGCAGGCACAGGCTTCCCCGGCGTCTCATGGAATGGCGTCCTCCACGCGGATGGTGATGGGAACCCGGCCCCGGTCCTCGGAGGAGGTGAGGGCCACCACGCCCGCGGTGCCGCCAATGGCCACCGCGCCCACGGCCACCCAGACCCAGGGACTCTTGTACCAGGGGCGGCCCTGGCCCTCCGTCAGCGTGGCGGCGGGGGCGTTGCGGGACGCCACCTGGAAGAGGAGGGGATGGAACGGGTCCCCGCGTCCGGCCAGGCGGCGCTGCGCCACGTCCACGACCTCGAAGTAGTACTCCACCTCATAGGCGGTGCTCTCCACGGGCAGCTCATAGGAGGGCAGCACGGCGCGGTACTGCTCCGGCTGGGAACGGTCGCGCATCGAGGCGGGCAAGGTGGAGGTGCAGCCGGAGCCCGTGCCCCTCCAGCGCTTCGTGGAAGGGCTGGCCCTCACCTTCCAGCCCGTCGCGCGGCAGAAGGGCGTGCGCTTCCTGGTCACC